>JAJNPX010000345.1 GCA_021155145.1 Acidisarcina sp.
AGGATACTGATTTTGTCGAGGATAGTTTTAGCGAAAAGGCACCGAGGCGCTACCAGCGCCGACGTCCGCGGCAGGTCGTGCCGGATTATATCGATTGGAAGGATGTCGATCTGCTCAGGCAGTTCGTGCCGGAGCGTGGAAAGATAATGCCGCGCCGCATATCGGGCATCACCGCAAAAGATCAACGGCGGATCGCGACCGCGATCAAACGCGCGCGTTCGATGGCACTGCTGCCGTTCGTTCAGGATTAGCAGCGAGGGGAGGATTTGAAATGGCTAGTACGACTATTTTATTGAGAGAAGATATCGACACCCTCGGCGGCCGCGGCGAGATCGTAAAGGTCCGTGCGGGTTATGCCCGCAACTACCTGCTGCCGCAGGGCCTTGCGACGCTTGCGACGAAGGGGAATCTGAAGCAGATCGAGCAGGAACGCGAAGCACTTCTGAAAAAGGCCGCTGTTGAAAAAGCGACCGCGGAAGCGCAAAAGGAACAGATGGGCACGATCGAGCTTGCTTTCGAACGAAAGGCCGGCGAGGGCGGCACCCTGTTCGGTTCGGTCACGTCGATGGACATCGCCGAGGCTCTGCAGGCGAAGGGCTACGAGATCGACCGCCGCAAGATCAGCCTCAAGGATGCGATCAAGGAAACGGGCGAATACACCGTAAAGGTGAAACTGCATCGCGATGTGATGCTCGAGGTTCCCGTGACCGTTACCGCAGAAGGCGGCGAGGCCGAAGAGCCCAAGGCCGACAGAAAGGCAAAGAAGGCAAAGGCCGAACCGGAAGCGGAAGTGGAAGCTCCAGCCGCCGCCGGCGAAGCCCCGGAAACCGAAGCGGCCGCCGAGTAATTTTTTTCGGCGTACCCGAATTACGGTAAATCCTTGTACTGCATTCGTTTCGGCGGATGCAGTTTTTTTTCGGCCGTTCAACGTGTCCGAATTCACCAAAAACCCAATAAAAAATCAGCTTTTGGTTCTTTGTCACGACCTGCCAATCCCGATTATCATTTACACCTAACCTAGATTCACTTTTTAACCGATGGCCGCATTTCCCGAACCCCGTAGAGAACAGTTCTTAGAGCGTCCGCTCCCGTCGAGCGAGGAGAGCGAACGAGCGATCCTGGGTGCGATATTGCTCGACAACAGCCTGATCACGCAGGCGGTCGAGCACCTCAAGCCCGAGGATTTTTATTCGCCGCTTCACCGCCGGATCTACGGTGCGATGGTGTCGCTGTTCGGTGCTTCGCAGCGTATCGATCCGATACTGATCGGCGAAGAGCTAAAAAAGGACGGCTCGGTCGAGTCGATCGGCGGCGTGGCGGCGATCACCAACCTGACGTACGGGCTCCCGCATTTTTCGGATGTCTCGGATTATATTCGAGTGGTAAAGGAAAAGGCCACGATGCGCGGCCTCATCAGGACGTGTAATCAGATCACGAGCGAAGCACTCGAAGAAGAGGAGGATGCACAGACGATCCTCGACCACGCGGAGCAGATGATCTTTGCGCTGGCGGAGCAGAAAGAACGCGAGGGATTTTCGCCGTTCCAGCCGGTGGCCGAGCGCGTCTTTGACAAGATACAGGAGTTTGCAAAGCGCGATACCCACGCCCTGACGGGCCTTGCGACCGGTTTCCGCGACCTCGATATAATCACATCGGGGCTGCAGCCGAGCGATCTCATCATCATCGCCGCCCGACCGTCGATGGGAAAGACGGCGCTCGTGCTCAATATCGCCCAGCGGGCCGCCGTAAATGAACAGGCGGTGGTCGCGATCTTTTCGCTCGAGATGTCAAAGGAGCAGCTTGTGATGCGTATGCTGAGTTCGCAGGCATCGATCGATGCGAGAATGCTAAGGACCGGCACGCTCTCGACCAAGGATTGGACGCGCCTTGCGGAAGGGATCGGTATTCTTGCCGACACAAAGCTCCACATAGACGATACGCCCGGGATCTCGGTCCTCGAGATGAGGGCAAAGCTGCGGCGGCTCGCCGTGGAACAGAAAAAGCTCGACCTCATCATCGTCGATTATCTGCAGCTCATGAGCGGCGGCGGCCGCGGCAGCGAGAACCGCCAGCAGGAAGTCTCGAAAATATCGCGCGACCTGAAATCGCTCGCGAAGGAATTCAATGTGCCGGTGATCGCCCTTTCACAGCTCTCGCGGGCACCTGAGGCGCGAAATCCTCCAAAGCCGATGATGTCGGACCTGCGCGAATCGGGCTCGATCGAGCAGGACGCCGACGTGGTGGCATTCATCTATCGTTCGGACTATTATGCGAAAGAGGTCGATTCGATACCGGAAGAGGAAAGGAACATCGCCGAGCTGATCATCGCCAAGCAGCGTAACGGCCCGACGGACACAATCAAGCTCGTCTTCCTGAAACAGTTCACGCGGTTCGAGGATTCGTATCTGGCGTAGAGCATCGGCCTTCGGCAGACCCGTTCTGTCCCTTTTTGCGTTTTCTGTGTATCCTGTGTCGTATATCGTCTCTGATCGGCACTACGTAACAACAGAAAGCATAGAAAATACAGAGGTAAGGATAAATATGAGTACAGCAACACCCGAACTCGATCTTAGATTTCCGATAGGTAAATTCGACCCCGCAGAGTATGCGTCGCGAGACGAGAACATAAACACGCTTGCGAACCTTCCCGCGAACCTGCGTACCGCCGTCGATGGTTTGTCAGATGAGCAGCTCGACACGCCGTATCGGCCGGAGGGCTGGACGCTGCGGCAGACGGTCCACCACATCGCGGACAGCCATATCAACACGCTTGTAAGGTTCAAGCTGGCCTTGACCGAGGATGAGCCGCCGACGATCAAGCCGTATCACGAAGACCGCTGGGCCCAACTCGCCGACAGCACGCTGCCGGTAGATGTCTCGCTCTCGATCATCGATGGCGTTCACACCAGGCTCGTCGAGATGCTGCGAAGCCTGTCGGAAGAGGAGTTTCAGAAGGAGTTCATCCATCCAGAGACCGGCCCGTGGAGCATCGAGCGAGCCGCCGCCCTTTACGCGTGGCACTCACGGCATCACACGGCTCACATTACCGGAACGCGTGAACGGAACGGATGGTAGGACATTCTTTGCCCGCGAAATACTCTAAACTCCGCGAAAATGGAAACCGTTGACCGGTTTTGCGGATGCCCGTATATTTCGCGGGCGATCATAATCGCATGACCAACGACCGCCTGATCTCACTTGATGTCTTCCGCGGAATGACCATCGCGGGGATGGTCCTGGTCAATAATCCGGGCACTTGGTCGGCGATCTACGGGCCGCTGAAGCATGCCGAGTGGCACGGCATCACACCGACGGATTACATCTTCCCGTTCTTCCTTTTCATCGTCGGCGTGGCGATCCCGATCGCCCTCGGCAAACGGATCGCCGCCGGTCTGACGCGAGACGTTTACTACAAGATCTTTACTCGCTCGCTGCTGATCTTTGCTCTCGGCATCGTGATGTCGGCGATACCGTTCTTTAACTTTGCCGAGACGACCATTCCATACGCTGTCAAGATCCTGATCGTGCTTTCCTATTCGGCCGCTCTGTTCTTTTATCTCTGGGACAAGCCAAAGGCCGCGCTTATCATCGCCGGGGTGACGGCCGGGCCGTTACGGCTTTCTGGCTTGCCGGATATTTGGTCGTGCCGTACAACGTCGCGACGATGCGGATACCGGGCGTGCTCCAGCGCATCGCGGTCTGCTATCTCATCGTTTCGCTGATCTACCTTCACACGTCCTGGCGGCAGCAAGCCGCGATCGGAACGGCGCTTCTGCTCGCGTACTGGGTGCTGATGACCGCGATCCCTGTTCCCGGCTGCGACGTCACGACGATCGACGACAAGGCCTGCAACCTCGCCGCATGGCTCGACCGGACCATCCTTACGGAGGCCCATATCTGGAGGTCGGCCAAGGTGTTCGATCCCGAGGGAATTCTCTCGACGATCCCCGCGATCGTCACCTGTCTCTCGGGCGTGCTGACGGGGACCTGGCTGCGGAAAAAAGATGACTTCGCGGCGCAGGACGACGGACCCGCGAATCCGCAAGATCAGACGATCATCGATCATCGGCCATCCCTGAACAAGGCCGCCGGTCTATTTTTTGCCGGGACCGTCGCGCTCGCGGTCGGCTGGTCGTGGAGCCTTGTGTTCCCTTTGAACAAGTCGCTTTGGACGAGTTCGTATGTGGTCTATACAACGGGCCTTGCGCTCCTGTCGCTCGCGGCATGCTACTGGCTGATCGACATCAAGCAGATGAAGTGGTGGACGACGCCGTTCGTCATTTTCGGTGTCAACGCACTCGCACTGTTCGTCTTTTCGGGGATAATGGCACGCCTGCTCGGGATGATCCGGGTCGCCGGCCCCGAGGCGGGCAAGGACATCACGCTTCAGGAGTGGATCTTCCAAAACCTCTTTCTCTCGTGGGCCTCGCCGGTGAACGCGTCGCTCGCATTCGCCGTCACATTTATCCTGTTCTGGCTGTTCCTGATGTGGCTGCTGTACAGGAAGGGCATCTACATAAAGGTCTAGCTCAGAATGCGCGATCTATCGCGTACCCTAGACATACAGGACCGCACGCGGTAAACCGCGCACTCTGAACTTTTATTTGATCTCGAACACGGTGATCGCCACGGCCAGGTCACGTTCGAGCTTTTCCTTCTCAGCGTTGATCGCCTTGCGTTCCTTCTCCATCTCCTCAAGCCGCGTCTCTTGCTCACCGGCCTTGGCGATATATCGGGCTATCAGTGATCTCGCTTCGGCGGTCTTGGATAATGATTCAATGTTCTCTCGCAGTCGTTTCTGGTCGTCCGAGATCTTTTTTGCCTCGTCATCGAATTCGTCGAGCCGCGTTTCGAGTCCGGCGATCTGAGAACGCAACGCGATAAGCCGCTCAAGTTGTGCCCTCGTTTCCTCGGTGATGTAACCCTGAGTTACGAACATCGTAAGCTGGTCGGGGTTGATCGAGCCGATCTGATACGAATCTACCAAGGGTTGCCGAAGCGAGATCGTGATCTCCTTATCCTCAAAGGGCCCAAGTTCGACGCGGAAACGGTAAAAGCTCTGCGTCGTGTAATCAGGCTTCGGGGATGTATCGGACAGTTCCCATCCGTAACGTATCGGATATTCGATATATACGATCTTGGGCCGTTCGGACTGATTTGTAAGCGAATACTGTTTCTGCTCAGTACTAAAGTAGTGGACCTGAAATACGCCCTTAGACGCCTTTACCAATTTGGCCGGCTCCCGATCTCGCTTTGGGACAACCTTTACACTCGTAGCAAGATCGAGTGCGAACGAGATCAGGCGTTGCTCCTTCGCCTTTAGGCGGTCCATAAGAGCCTCTCCGGCGTAAGCGTTACCGTCGATGACGGTCATACTGCCGGATTCCAGCGTAAGGTCTGTTGTGTTCTTTAAAAGGACGCCGCTGTACGGCCGATCCTTCCGTACCGACTCGTTATAGACCGAGACCCTCTCGCCCTCCATCTGCGTTTGAATTATGGGGATCAATGCCGAGCGATTTCGGAGGACCGACACCGGACGTTCGATCTTGTACTCAAAAAGATCGCCGATCTCGTCGCCCGTTGCGGCCGCCGAAACACCCGACTTCCCGGACAAAAGAGCGTCGCTCATACGAGTTCCGCTCAATTGACGATCGGCGCTCGCCTCTTGCCCGTCAATGATAAACGTGTTCTCCGAGCCGGAAAGGCCGTCAACCTGGATGCCGGGCGAGAGGCTGAGGAGGGAATTGAAACTGCGGCCATTCAGGGGAAGGTCTTTGACCTGGCTTGCAGAGATGTTGACGGTCTCGGAAACGGTGCCGGCCTCAAGCTGAAGGTTCAATGCTCGCCCCAGAGGAGTGTTAGTTACATTCATTGTGTTAAAGCCGGGGGCGTTGATCGTCACAGTGTAATTTCCAGCGGATAGCCCTGACCGTGAAAAGCTGCCGTCTGCGCCGCTCGACACCGAGTACGTCTGGCCATTCGATTCGTTCCGGAGCGTTATAGATGCGCCCGGAATGACCGCTCCGTTCGCATCCGTGACGACGCCCGCGATGGCCGATCCTCCTACGGAAGCCCTGCCGCTCTGCGGTTCGTAAACCTGAGGCCTGAGCTGCAGGTCCTGCGGCGTCGGAACGACGGGGCGGTATCGATAGAAAGGCTTCTGTAAATTCTGGATAAATGAAACGGGCGACCCAGAGACAAGCGACATCTGAACGTCGTTCCAATCTTCCTCGCTAATATTGTCGACGATCGCCCAGCCCTGAAAAAACGGCTTGCCGTCGTGATCCAAAACCACGCGATACGTTGTTTTCCAGATCGGAGCGGCGATCGTATAGCTGACGATCATTTCGCGCTGGCCAAGGCCTTCGCTTGTCACCGTGATCGTTTTAGCGTCAAGTCGGCGGGCTGACGCGGTCGCGTTCGCAAATTCACTCAGGTCGTTTCGCGTTCCTTCGTCGAGCAATTTTACGCTGCGGACCTCGGCGAGATCGAAGCTTGTAAGTTCACCGCCATCGGATGCGATCACCAAAATACTCGCCGTTGTATTCTCATTTTCGCCGCGTATGGTCTTTCGCTCGACGGTCAGTACCGATCCGACGAAAACGCCCTTCGCGGTCGCGACCGCAACCTTTGCTCCCTGCAGCTGCGAAAGAACGCCCGCAATTCCGCCCCCGTCACCCGTGACCGGATCTACAGAAAAGGGTATCTCGGACATACGCGCCGAGATTGGTGCGGATGAGTTGTAGCTCACCGCGCCGATCTTGCCCTGATTCAGGTCGAGGACGACCATTGATTTGAGTACGTCGTCCACCTGAGATTGCTTGAACGAAAGATTGACCTCGGCGTTGCCGTTGACGAATCCGCGGCGCTCGATGTAGGCGACGCCGTTCGAGTAGAGGATCACGCGGCGGATGGGCAGGGTGTTAAGAGTGCGCGATCTATCGCGTACCTCCGCCGCACGAACCATCGGCTTTGTAGCCGTCGCGAGCCGTTTCTTTCCGCCCGCCTGCGAATA
>JAJNPX010000358.1 GCA_021155145.1 Acidisarcina sp.
ACCAGCCTGAGCAGACTCTCATTCTGTTCTTTTTGGAAGTTGACGATCTCCATCGAGTTCTTAAAACCTTCGGATCTATAGGCAAAGGACCTCAAAGACGTTATTCAAGTATTCTGCCAACTTTCATATGCAAAGTCCAAAAGCTTAGCCAAATGCCGTTCCCCACTAATGGTCGTTTACATTTAATGGAAATGGTGCAAGAATTCACCTGTGTTCAGACGATCTATTCTCGCCGGATTTGCGTTCTTTGTTGCATCCGCGGTCACTGCTTACACTCAGCAGCGGCCGTTGCTCACAGACGATATCGACATTACGCCCACCGGCGCCTTTGAGGTCGGTGCTGGGGTCGACTTCATTCAAAACGCAAAATTTCCATTGTCCGGTATCCGCGGTGATCTTACCCGCGTCGGAGATATACGCCTCAAAACTGGTATATCGTCGAACGTAGAACTGCAGATAGAGGGAACCCTTCAGAATTTTCTTGCCATCAATTCCCAGGGGCCATCAGCGATACCTCTCAGTATTACCGGCAATTCGAGCAACGATTTTGACGATTTTACGATCTCGACAAAGGTCAAGCTCTTCAATGAGACCAAGAATCTTCCTGCCGTCGGGATCAAGTTCGGGTTTCAGATGCCAAATACGGATCAGGCAAAGGGGATCGGGACCAACCAGATAAACATCTTTTCTAAGGTCATCGTCCAGAAGCGCTTTGGAAAGCGTCCGGGAAAGACCCCGCTAGCGAACATTTACGGAAATCTGGGCCTCGGAATAATGAATGCGCCGCTTGCGAATTTCACGCAGAACGATGTGCTGTTGTACGGTCTGGCAGGGATATTTCGGCTCAACGATCGGATCAACATCGTAAGCGAAGTGAACGGAAGGCTCAACACACGCAGCGGATCTGCTCCGCTCGGCACTGAGAGCATCGGCCAATTCCGGATCGGCACACAGATCAAGGCGTCAGGTCTGAGATTTGATACCGCTGCACTATTTGGGCTTACGCGCTTCAGCCCGAGGACAGGCGTGGTTTTTGGGGTCACCTACGTCTCGCCAACGTTCCTCCCGATCGCTAAATAGGTTGGACGTTTATCGGGGAGTTCCCCTTCCCTATCATCGGCGCGGTGCGTATGGCCTCGTTCACGAATGCCTTTGCCGTTTCGACCGCTCGTCCCAATCCAATGCCGAGAGCTAGGTTGGCCGCGATCGCACTCGACAATGTGCAGCCAGTTCCATGTGTCGCCGATGTATCGTGATAGCTTCCCGTTAGGATCGAAAGATCTTCACCAAGAAAAAGATAGTCCGAAGCCTCTTTTTTTTCACCAGAACCGAAATGCCCGCCTTTGATCAGCACATTTGTCGCGCCCATTTCACGCATCATGCGGGCAGCCGCAATAATGTCGTCGACAGTTTCTATCGCAATTCCTGAGATCCGCTCAGCCTCCGGAATATTCGGCGTTATAAGATCGGCCAACGGAAAAAGCCTTTCGGTGAGCACTCGCAGAGCCGAATTGTCGATCAGATCGAATCCGGAAGTCGAACGCACCACCGGATCGACGACTACATTCTTTGATCCCTTTTCGCTTATCATTCTTGCCACTTCTTCGATGATCTCACCCGATGGCAGCATTCCGGTCTTTACGGCATCGATACTGAAGTCGTCGAATACCGCTGCCATTTGACTCCTGACACTCTCAGCGGTTTGATGTAACGCTCCATAGACACCCTGTGTGTTCTGATAAGTCACCGAAGTGATCACCGCCGTCGGAAATACACCAAAGGCTGCGAAAGTCTTTACATCGGCGAGTATCCCCGCACCTCCGGATGGATCAACTCCGGCGATCGTTAATGCAATTCTTGTCATGTTCCAAGAAGGAGGTCGTTCAAGTACCTGATCGTAGCAAAACCGGCTGCACCATTTTCGAGTACCGACTCAAAATTGGCAGCATCAATTCCGCCAATTGCTATCACCCGAAACGGCGTAACTTTTCGGCAAACGTCCGAAAGAGCTGCAAGGCTTTTCGTTTCTGTTTTCCCTGGCGTGGAAAAGACCGGTCCGAAGTAAGCATAATCAGCCCCTCCGTCGCGAGCAGCAAAGACCTCTGACGCTGTATGTGTAGAAACTCCGATCGAGAGGCGATCTCCCACAAGCAGGCGAACTATGGGTATTGGAAGCCCGGTTGACATGACGTGGACGCCGTCGGCACCGGCGCCCAGGGCAATATCGAATCTTTCGTTGATGATGATGCGTGTGGGCGTACCCTTGACCGCATCTACCGCCGCCGCGGCGAGGTCTTTAACATATTTGGCGGGCAGGGCTTTTTCCCGGATCTGGATATGATCGATCCCCGCTTCGGCAGCCCTTCGAAATGTGTCGATCAATTTAGGCCTTTGATAGTGAAAATTCTCGGCAGAACACACACCTCGCGTAATAAGATGACGTTCCGGTCTATTCTCGGCGGGCGGCACTATTTTGAACCGTCGGGATTCGAGCCCTGAAGCATTGCAACGCTTTGCTTAAAGTGGATCGCCTCCCAAAGAGCAATGGCAATATTCACGACACCAAGGCCGGTGACCGCACCTCGAAACCAAGTTGACGATACTGTGCGGTGTATTGAAGGCAATCCAGATCGGTCTGAGACCAAAGCCAGAAGGTAATTCTCAGACCAGTTCCCGAAAAGAGTGTCCCATGGGGCAAGTATCAGATAGGCGCCGAGTAATACGCATAACACAATAAAAAAAATGACGGTCAGTTTTTCAACCATTCCGCCAAATTATATCTATTTTGATCTCCAGAGAACAATAGCGTTCAGGCCGCGACCGACATATTCTTCAATCGTTCACGCACATCGCGAAAATCGACATTCTCAGCATAGACTTGCTCAAAATACTTTCCAGCTCGGTCATAATCACCATCGGCCTCATATACAACGCCGAGCTCGAACCAAAGCGCGAGCTTCTCGTCCGTTGTCAGGTCGCTTATTTCTAATGCTCGCTCGTACCACATTAATGCGAGTTTTGGCATTCCCTGCTGCATAAAGCAGTAGCCCAACAAATTCGCGCAGCTGAAAAATCTGCGCGTGCCGTCGTTTGGCCGTACAAGACTGGCGGCCTCTTGAAATTCTGCGATGGCGGGTTCAAGGAGACCCATTTCATGGTAGGCTGTGGCGGTCTGATATTTTGTCTCAAAGTCCTGATCGCCGGATGCGACCGGATCTTCCAAACCGAGCTCATTCCTGAATTCTCCAATATCGAATAGTCGCCCGCCGCTTTCGGCGGCCGGATCCGGCCCTGGGGTGTTCGATCCTCGAAGGTAAGCTCTGAGTTCCGCTACTTCGGGAACGTCACCGTATTCGACCGAAAATTCTTCTACC
>JAJNPX010000362.1 GCA_021155145.1 Acidisarcina sp.
GCGGATGTCCGACGCCAGTGCGTCCACCACTTGCTTGTACCGAACCTGGCCCATGGCGTTGTGCCCCTGCGTTGAAACGTATCTATGACAATTTTTTGATTGTATTGAATACCGTCGATAGGATGCGCTTCGCACATTCCGTGCCTCATTCACTCTCCTTTCCGCTACAGAACAGGACTCCACCGCCATGCGCATCGCCATCCTGACCTTCGACGGTTTCAACGAACTCGACTCCCTGATTGCCCTGGGCCTGCTCAACCGGGTGAAGAAACCCGGGTGGGAGGTGTCGCTGTGCTGCCCTACAGACCAGGTGCGTTCCATGAACGGCGTGACGGTGCAGGCCCAGTCGCTGCCCGGCGGATTTTCGACGGTGATCTCCGGGAACAAGTATATTCTCGACATCCAGACGGCGTTTCAATCGATAAAGCAGACCTTCGACGGCCAGAACACCGTCTCGTCGATCAACGGTTTTACGCTTCCGCCCGTCACATCGCTCGGCTTTCCGCTGCTGCCGCGTATCGGCGACGAGGGGTACGTGGTCAGCTCTTTGCCCGTAGGAAAGAAGAAGGAGAATGGATTTCGCGTAACGGCGCCGGATGGATTCTATACGGACTTTTATATCGACGAGAAGACAAAGTTGATCAAGAGCTATGAATCGGCCTACGAGGTGAACGGCAGGGTCGTGACGACCTCCGTGGAGGTGGACAAATTTCGCGTTGTCGATGGAGTTACGATCCCAGAACGTTATGCCCAGCGTTTCGACCTAGGGCAATTGACTGCATACGCAAACTTCAAGGCAAAAGATATCCTGATAAATTCGCCGATCGACGATGCGGTGTTCGGTGCGGCGAAATAGCACTTGCAGCGCGCTTCTATTTTGCAAAGCGGCTTGACCGCCACCAGTCTATTGTCCGCTTGATGCCTTCCTCGAGCCCGACGACCTTTTCATAGCCCAGCCATTGCCTTGCACGCTGATTGTCCGCCTGGGAGTGTTTCACATCGCCCTTTCGCTCGGGCTGGTGGTCGACCTCGACATCGTCGCGGCCGGTGACGCGTTTCATTACCTCGACCAATTCGAGCAGCGAGACGCGTTCGCCATTGGCGACATTCATCACGCTCCCGATGCCCTTATCCGTTTCCGCGGCCTTGATATTCGCATCTACCACATTCGCGATATATGTAAAATCCCGCGTCTGCTCTCCGTCGCCAAAGATGACGGGCTGCCCGCCTTTCATGAATGCATGGATAAATCGCGAGATCACGCCGGAGTATTGCGACGCCGGATTCTGCCGCGGGCCAAAGACGTTGAAGTAACGCAGGGACAGCGTTTCGAGGCCGTAAACCTCCGAAAAGACGCGGCAATACAGTTCGCCGGTCAGCTTGGCAGCGGCATAAGGTGAAAGCGGCTCGGGTGCCATGGTCTCGATCTTTGGCAGCGTCGGCTGGTCGCCGTATGCCGAACTCGAAGCGGCATAGATCAGGCGTTTGACGCCGGCGTCACGCGCCGCAAGCAGAAGATTGAACGTGCCGTTAACGCAGGCGTTGTGGGTCTCGACCGGGTCGGCTACCGATCGCGGAACGCTTGGCAGCGCCGCCTCGTGAAAGATGATGTCCTTACCCTCGACCACCTTCGCGGCCGTTGCGGGATCGGCGATGTCGCCCTCGATGAATTCGAAGTCGCCCGCGATCTCCTCGAGATTCTCGCGAAAGCCGGTGACGAAATTGTCCACGATCGTTACCTTTGCCCCGCGGCGGATCAGTTCGTCGGCGAGGTTAGAGCCTATGAATCCGGCACCGCCCGTCACGAGGCATTTTGTTGTTAAGGATATATTAGTAGAGGGACAGAGATGGCAGGAGCGAACGGATCACGCCGCCCGCTCCGATTTCCGCACCTTAGCGGCCAACGCCGACATATTCGAATCCGAGCTCGCGCATATCCTCCGGCTCGTAGATATTCCGAAGGTCAGCGATCTTCGGCGCCTTGAGCAGCCGCTTTACCTTCTCGAGGTCCAACGAACGAAACTGGTTCCATTCCGTGACTATTACGAGGGCATCCGCACCCTCGATAGCGTCGTATTCGTCTGCCGCATACTCGATGCCATTGATGTAGTGCTTCGATTCTTCCATCGCCACCGGATCATAGGCTTTTACCGTAGCTCCGCGTTCGATCAGCGTGTGGGCGATGTCGATCGCCGGCGATTCGCGCATATCATCGGTCTCCGGCTTGAACGAAAGGCCGAGCATCCCGATGCGCTTGCCGTTGAGGTCACCGACCAGTTTCTCGATCTTTGGGATCATCGCCTGCCGCTGGAATTCGTTCGCCTCGATGACCGCATCGACGATGCGGGTCTCGACACCAAATTGATCAGCGACCGTCGTAAGGGCTCGCGTGTCCTTTGGAAAGCAGGAACCGCCGTATCCCGGGCCGGGGTGCAGGAATTTACGGCCGATACGGTTGTCCATTCCTATTCCCCTTGCAACATCATGGATATCACAGCCGATAGCGTCACAGAGGTTGGCGACCTCGTTGATGAACGTGATCTTGGTCGCAAGGAACGCGTTAGCCGCGTACTTTATCAGCTCAGCGGCCTCGAGCGATGTGATGACTATTGGCGTCTCGATCAGATACAGCGGACGATAGAGTTCCTTCATCACCTCGATCGCTTCGGGTTCGTTGCTGCCGATCACCACGCGGTCCGGCCGCATAAAATCCTGGATCGCGGCACCTTCACGCAGGAACTCGGGGTTCGAGGCGACGCCGAACGACATACCGTCGGCAATGCGTTCGGTGACAAAATCCCGGAGCCATTTGCCCGTGCCGACCGGGACCGTGGATTTGGTGACTAGCACTTTGTAGCCGTTCATCGCCCCGGCGACGTCCTCGGCCGCCTGCCGGTAGAAGCTCATGTCGGGCGTGCCGTCATCTTTTGGCGGCGTGCCGACGGCGAAGAAAACTACCTTCGACTTTTCGACCGCGGACCTCAGGTCCGTCGTAAACTCGAGCCTTCCGGCCTTGACGTTCTTTTCGACGATCTGGTCCAAGCCGGGTTCGTAGATAGGGATAATATTGTTGTTCAGCTTATCGATCTTCGAGCTGTCAACATCGACACACGTGACGTGGATGCCGAATTCGGCGAAACAGGCTCCGGACACGAGCCCGACATAACCGGTACCAATGACTGCGATCTGCATAATTTAAAAACCAACACCTGGTAAAGGAAATAAATAAGGCCTCTATAAATAAACGAATGCGGGCCATATTGAGAACAACATGACCCGCATAATTTTACAAAATCGGAATGTTATAGACCAATCAGCCTATCTCGTCGGGCTAACAACAATAACGTCATCGTCCGGATCATCCGGATCGTCACCGATGAGGATGGTCGTCGCGACGATGCCGCCGGCAACGAGGAACAGCCACCAAGGCACTCCAAAGCGGACCGGCGGAGCCGAATCAGGACGGAGGCAAGGCTTGCAGCCCGTCTGTGCGAGATTGCCGGCCGTCGCAGAGGTCCCGGCAGCGACCTGACGGTCATTA
>JAJNPX010000050.1 GCA_021155145.1 Acidisarcina sp.
CTCGACGAAGTGTTCTTGGTCGTCGCGTAGAGCCGGTCGGGCAATTCGACATCGGGCGTCACCGAATATGTGAACCGGCTCGTAAAACTATCATTAGTCGGAGCGAAATTTCGCCCTCCGTCGGTCGAGACCAGCACGCCAAAATTGTTGGTCGCGATATAGACGCGATCGGGAGCATCCGGATGGACGGCGATCTTGTTTACCTCGATATTTCGCGAAGTGGTGAGCGACCAGGACTTGCCTCCGTTCACGCTCATCCAGAACCCCTCGGTCGTACCGGCATACAGCGTCCCGGGCCGCGACGGATGCTGTACGATGTCGCGCGTGCGCCGCGATTGAGACGGTATGCCCTGTATCTTTCGCCAGTTCTCGCCGCCGTTCGTCGATTCGTAGATGCCGCTGCACGCCGAGGCGATCAGATGATCGTTGTTCTCCTTATCGATCGTGATCGCAAAAATGTCCGAGTCGTCGATCATGCCGGTCTTGATAAGCCGCCAGTTTTTTCCACTATCGGTAGATTTGTACGGCCGCCAGGTCGTTCCGGCATAGAGCGTCGAGAGGTTTTTCGGATCGACCGCAAATGAGTTTATATCGAGCGGCATCGTCCCGGACTCTATTCTCTTCCAGTCGTCGCCCGAATCCTTCGACATCCATATGCCGTCCTTTGTACCGACATAAAGCACGTCCGGGTCTGCCTTTGCCTGGGTCATCGCGTGTATGGCTTGTTCGCGAAGGTCTTTCGACTCCTTCCAGGTAACGCCGCCATCGGTCGATTTGAAGAATCCGCCCGGCAGTTTACCGCGGTGGCCCGATGCATAGAGGACCTTGGAATCGCGGCTGTCGACCAATAGCTGATCGAGCGTGAGCAGCGACTTTCCAAAGCTCGCAAGCAGGCGCCAGGTGCGGCCGCCATCGGTCGAGGTATGGATCTGCCCGTCCATCGTGCTGATGTAGAGCCTGTCTTTGTCGCGCGGGTCGACCACGATCGAGCGGACGTCGCCGCCGTTCGGGCCAAGCACGGACCATACTCCCTTTGTCACTTCATCTTCGAAAACGTTCCCGCCGTCGTCGGCCGCGAGAATGGGTCCGGCAACGAGCGAGATCAAAAGGAAGGCGGAAAGGATCAAACTTCGATCTGTGCGGTAAATCTTCATCATTTTGTTCTTCGGCAAAGGGGCTTTTTTGAAGCGTGCTCTCAAACCGTCGGGCCGCAACGCCACCTCATTTGATGACGAAACGATAACGGGTGTTTGCATTCAATCGAAACGAGGGACGAGGAGAATTAAAAACCGACGGTCACTGATACCATTTTACAAAATTTCGAAGTTAATGCAATACATTAAGTCAGGCGAGATCTGATCGAATTGCCGTACCTGTTCTGATCCAAAGAAAAAAGGCCCGCACGGGGCGAGCCTTTTCTCGATGTTCACGCCTTCTGGCGTAAAGCGATTACGGAGCGGGATTTTCAGCACCAGGCGGTATGCGATACAGCTTGGTCTGAGCCTCACCCGTGCTCGAAGCACCACCATTGACGAGCGTGATACGGCTGCGGTCGAATCCACGGAAGTTGATGTGGTTCGTTACCAGACGTTCACGTGCCGCGATCTCTCTCGGCGTGCCGTAGTTGATGATGTAGCCCTGGTTATTCGGGTTGTTCGACAGTTCCGCAAAGAACAGGTCGAGACGTCCGCGAATGTCGTCGTTCGGCATCTTACCGAATTCGTCGACGAGGACCGGCGTCTGAGGTGGTGCAACACCTGCGGTCTCGGATGCCGTCGTCGGGCATGAGCATGACGGATCAAGTCCGCCGATCTCAACCGTAGCGGTCACCGAAGAACCGGCAAGCGAGTTATCCGTGCGAACCACGATGCTCGGTGTTCCCTGTCCGGATTCGATGTTTCCAGCCGAAACCGACCAGTTGTAGGTCAGGCTCGCCTGTGTGCCGCCGACCGCCGAAGCAGTGAACGTCATCGTTTCGCCAGGTGCCGTGATGCCTGCAGGTCCGCTGACCGAAAGCGACGGGCATTCGCATACGCGTACGCAATCGCATTCGGCAACGACAACCGTCTGGGTCTGCGTCTTGCCGCAGAGTCCGCAGCCGTCGTCAACGCCTGCTGTGATGGTATAGGTTCCCGGAGCGACGCCGCTCAGATCCCACGTCACGCTGGAACCGGTACCGACGATGCGTCCGCCCGAAACCGTGTAGTTGTATGTGAGAACGTCGTTCTCAGGATCAACAGCGGTCGTCGTGACCGTAACTGACGTGCTCTCGTTGCAAACCTCGCCTTCCTTCGGACGGAAGCCGGGCTGGCAGCCACCCTTGATCT
Organism: Acidisarcina sp.; assembly: GCA_021155145.1. GTDB lineage: Bacteria > Acidobacteriota > Blastocatellia > Pyrinomonadales > Pyrinomonadaceae > OLB17. Next base: position 2,328 of record JAJNPX010000050.1, read on the forward strand.
CGCTGTCGCTGACAGAAAGGGCCGTCACATCGGCAAACTTGTTCTCGACCTCAGCCTGACGCGGATTGCGGCGGCCGATAAATGCCTGGAACAAGAAACCGTGCGGGTCGCTCGAGGTTCGGAAACCGGGGGGTACGCCTCTGTATGAAACGCTGCTCGCGAAGAACTCGTCGCATATCGGGCCATTACCCGACGGAGCCGTCTGGAAGCTAACGCAGGGAACGAAAGCCGTCTGAGAGATCGAGTCTTCGTCATCAAAGCTGTCGCGGTCCTGCTGATTGAAGTGATAGCGGTATGCCGCACTAAACCCGAACCAGCGGGCCGGGAAAACACGGAAACCGATCAGGCCTTCATACGGGTCGTTCTC
>JAJNPX010000374.1 GCA_021155145.1 Acidisarcina sp.
ACTCGGCCCGTGTTATGTAGCTTGATCTGTCACTTGCGGCAAAAACGACCTTCGCCCGATCACCGGCTATCTGCGGCGGGCCCGATACGGAAACCGTCGGCTGCGAGTTGTCGATCACAAACGATTCACTGACCCTTTCTCCGGTCAGGAATTTCCCCTCGGGATTCGATAGCGAGTCTTTTACGACCACCTTCACGACGTAATTGCCATCTGCGAGCGAGAGCCCGTCAAGCGTGACGAAATTCTCTGAGAGGTTTTCCTTGACGAGTTTGAAGGCCGCCTCCGAACTCTCTTTGTAATAAACATCAAAGAGCAATTTGTCGCCGTTACGATCCTCTGCCGTCCATTGAAAGGCCCGGGCCCCGCGTTGATAGGCTCGCCGCGGCTGCTGCGGCGCGATGACAATGCCGAACGCCTGAGGATCCTGTCCCGAAAGGTCGATATTGGGATCTATCACTATTGGCGGGTTCGCCAGGAGCCCGACATTGGCCGGCAGAGGCAGGAGAGACGTTATCTCGGGCCGGATATTCTGCGGTAGATATGCGAGGCTGACCTCACGAAGCGAAGCGTCAGATCCGCGGAGCTTGGCCCGCCATTGAATGTAGCGGGCGGCGGGGCTGAGCACCCTTCCTCTCTTCGATTCTGTGTTGACTGGCTGCCAGTTGCCCCACGTTTCATTTGGCGTGTCCGAGTTTCCGCTGCGTGTCTCTATCTGCACCGGCCCGCTCGAAGCCCACCAGATATTTCCCCAGGTGGAGTGGCCTTTCGCATCCAGCACGGGCGATTCATAGGTCGGGTCTGGTTCGCGTTCGGCACCGAAACGGAACAGTTTTCCCTGGTTGCTCGATGTCGCATAGAGGTGCTGGCCGAAGGTGAAGATCGTGGAGATCTGGCTAGCATCCGACTGCAGAACGAGACGTTCGCTGGCGTCGTTGTCGATGCTGTAAATGCGGCCGCGGTCCGACGTTCCGAGCAGAACGCCATTGCCCGTTCGGTGCGCGTAGAGTGCAAAACCAGTCACTGTCGCCGAAGACCAAAGGATGTCGTTTCCGCCGTCGGACAAGATCCGGTAAACGGCGCTCTTCGCCCCGGACAGATCGTAGCGGCTCTTTTGGGCCGGGGCCGGCTGTGCGGGGTTGGCGGGGGCGACGGTAACTGTGCGGCTCTCGGGCGTAGCCGAAGCCGACGGTTCCGAGCTCTTTGTGGCGGACGCGGATTCGCCAATAGCGAGCACGTAGACCGACCCATCGGGCCCGGCCACAAGTTCGTGGATCTCACGCAGCGGCGAGTCGAGCAACCCGAAAGGCCGTCCATCCGTCCCGAATTTCAATACAATCCCGTTCGGATCGGTGCCGGCGTATAGGTTCCCATCCTTGTCCGCGGCGAGCGAAATGATATGGGTCTCGCTCGTATCGAACATCAATGAGGCCGAGGCCTCGGCGTTTGCTCCACGCACGCGAAAGATCTTTCCACCCTCGCCGGTTCCCACGGCAAGCGAGCCATCATTCATTACCGCCAGAGCCCAAATATACTTCTCTTTCGGATCGAAATAGACCGCTGCCTTTCCGGCCGAGTCGATCTGATAGACCTTTCCGTCCGGAGAGGTCGCGGCAAAGAGCTGCCCTCCAGGTCCGATGGCGAGCGCCGATACATTTAGCTCGGCGAGGTCCGCAAAAATCGAACCACTCCCGTTCGATCCAAACTTATAGATCCGGCCGTCCGCCCCTGTGCCAAGAAAGACATTCCCGGAGCCATCGACGGCGGACGACCATATGTATGGCTGCTCGGTCTTATAGAGCTCGACAAGCCTGGGCGCGGGCGTGATCGTGCCGTTCCCGTCCACCGAAACGCTTCGAGCCTCGCCACGCATTACATCGGCCCTGGAGTTAATGGTCCAGATCTCGGGCTGGGCGGCATTTGATGTGGAAACGAAGAATAGTATGGCAAATACGAAAAAGAGGGTGTGTTTCATGTGCGATGAAGGCGAAAGTGAACTGCGTTAAATCATAGAATATCCGATAGGAAAAAGACACCCGAACCGAGTGATCCGGGTGTCCGTTCGAGCCGAATGAGTTGTTCGTCGAAGTCAGGTTGCGGACCTCCCCGCTTTATTCCGTTCCGATCGTTCGTCGAGGATCTTCACGGCTTCTTCCCCCTCTAGGAATAAAAGCGCGTTTCTTAGTTCGGCCGCATCGCCGGTGATGAGCCGGGCGCTCCGTTCGCGGGTCAGGTATGCCCAGAACCACTCGAAGATCACGGCGAAGCGGTTTCGGAATCCGATGAGGAAAAAGACGTGGAGGAATAGCCAGAACATCCACGCGACAAAACCCGTGAGCTTCATCCCGAAGACATCCGCAATTGCTTTACTCCGTCCGATCGTCGCCATGGAGCCTTTATCGACGTATTTGAATTTCGTTCGCGGCTTGCCCTTTATTTCCGCAAGGATGTTCTTTGCCGTCGCGGTTCCCATCTGCATCGCGGCTGGCGATACGCCGGGAACGGGAGTGCCGTCTTCCTGCCTGATCGATGCCATATCGCCGATGACGAAAATATTCTTGTGATCCTTCAGGCTGAGGTCCGGTTCGACGAACACGCGTCCTGCCTTGTCGGTTTCGGCCACGAGCCGCGTTCCTAACGGTGATGCAGCCACGCCCGTAGCCCAAAGGACGACGTCGCATTCGATCCAATCTTCACCGACCTTAACCTTGCCGGGAGCGATATCGGTGACGAAACTGTTCAGACGGACCTCGACGCCGAGGTCTTCCAGCTGCTTCTTTGCGCTGTCGGTCAGGTCCGGTGTGAAGGTGCCGAGCACGCGGTCCGAGCCTTCGAAAAGAATGACCTTCGTCTTTCGGGTATCGATCTTCTTGAAATCTTTTGCGAGAGCTTGTCGGGCTATGTCGGCGATCGCTCCGGCGAGTTCTACACCTGTCGGGCCGCCGCCAACGACGACGAAGTTGAGCGGACGATGCTCGCCTTCGAGATATGCTTGGCGCTCGGCCAGTTCAAAGGCGAGAAGAATGCGCCGGCGCATCTCGACCGCGTCTTCGAGAGTCTTTAGGCCGGGAGCGGAAGTCTCCCAATCATTATGGCCGAAGTAAGAGTGGCGTGCACCTGCAGCCACGATGAGGTAGTCGTACTCGACCTTAGAGCCGTCCTCGAGTTTTACGGCGCTGTTCTCTTTATCGAAATCTGTCACTTCGCCGAGAAGAACATCAACATTCTTTGCGTCGTTAAGGATGCGTCGGAGAGGCTGGGCGATCTCGCCCGGGCTGAGCACGGACGTCGCCACCTGATAAAGAAGCGGCTGGAATACGTGGTGGTTCTTGCGGTCGATGAGCGTGACGCTGACGGGCTTGTTTGCCAACGCCGACGCGGCCCAAAGCCCGCCGAATCCGCCGCCAACAATTACTATTTTTGGATCGTCCCCCACCATATGCTTCCAGAATAGCTTATCCCATACTTCCTATAACGCGGAAATTCGACCTGAAATATGGAAGATATACCGGAAAACCGTGGTATTATGAAATCTCAGGACTTGAGCCTGAGATTTCATATGAAAAGGTCTGCGTTCGAGAACAAGGCTAGAGAGGCGTTTTTGGTGACACCCGTGGTTGCGATCCTCGGTCCGAGACAATGCGGAAAGACCACTTTGGCAAAGATCTTCAGAGATCAAACTGGGGGCGAAGCACACCGTTTTGACCTTGAAGATCCCATCGATCTCGCTCGCTTGGAAAATCCACTCCTTACGCTCGAGAAACTGAGAGGTCTGATAATCATTGACGAGATTCAGCGGATGCCCGATTTCTTCCCGATTTTAAGGGTGTTGATCGATAAGAAATTACCGCAGAAATATCTGATCCTGGGAAGTGCGTCCGGAGAACTTGCTCGTCAATCATCGGAATCACTGGCGGGTCGGTTGAGTTACATCGAATTAACGCCGTTCGATCTATCCGAGGTTGGCACTGAGAACGCGGAAAAACACCTGATCCGGGGCGGATTTCCGTTGTCATACTTGGCAGATAATGACGAACTTAGTTATAAGTGGCGTGAAAGCTATATCCGCACCTTTCTGGAACGAGACATTCCGGCCCTCGGTATCAGGGTGTCCGGCTTGCAATTACGTCGATTCTGGATGATGCTGGCGCATTTTCATGGACAGATCGTCAATTTTTCTGACCTCGGCAGATCGCTCGACATAAACGATACGACCGCCAGACGATACCTGGACATACTTACGGGTACGTTTATGATCCGCGAACTTTCACCATGGTATGAAAACATCGGTAAACGACAGATCAAACGTCCTAAGATCTATTTTCGCGACAGCGGCATTTTTCATTCACTTCTCGGTATACAAACGATCGAAGAACTTGAAAGTAACCCAAAACTTGGGGCCTCGTGGGAAGGCTACGCGCTTGAGGAGACGATCCGGTCCCTGGACGCTCGTCCCGAAGAGTGCTTCTTCTGGGGCATTCACCAACAGGCGGAATTGGATCTATTGGTGTTGAAGGACGGGAAGAAAATGGGATTCGAGTTCAAATATAAGGATGCTCCGACACTTTCGCCATCGATGAGGCAAAGCAATGAGATCCTTTCTCTCGACAATTTAACCGTCGTCTATCCAGGCAAGAAGGAATACGAGTTAGCGGAGAACATTCGGGTCACGCCGCTGGCCGGTTTGATGAACGGCGATTAAACGCGATGCGAACCGCGGTGTGCTTGCCCACGCGGCCGACACCCTCCAAATCCACCGCCGATTATAACTACCCTGGGATCGTTTTTCATTGGAATACCTCCAATCTATAACGCGAGTTCTCTTAACTATCAGTTTCTAATCGAATGATCAGATTTCACCAAAAACACTTTCAAGCTCGCCGTGCACGAATCTCAACGTTGCTATCTCGAATCCGCACCGTCGCGTCGACAAATGGCCATACGAAAGTGACCAATGTTCTTCGTTTCCCGTTCGAGAGATCGTATCGGGGAAGCCAACTGAGGTTATGAAATCTTTGAGTACGGTACCGTTACAATCAGGGTAGTCTTC
>JAJNPX010000386.1 GCA_021155145.1 Acidisarcina sp.
TGTACTGGCTGGTGCTGAATAAACCGGTCAACTCCCGATGATATGAAAACCCTTAGGGTACTGATAGTCGAGGATGACGCGAACGATGCGGACCTTCTGCTGCGCCAATTGAGGAAGGCCGGATTCGAGGTCGAGTACCGCCGCGCGGAAACGGCGGACGGTGTCAAGAGCGCACTCGCCGAGGAAGAGTTCGACATCGTAATTTCCGACTATGGAATGCGCGGCTTTAGCGGACTTGACGCGCTTGAGATCCTGCAGGAATCAGGCCTCGATATACCCTTCATAATCGTTTCGGGCAGCATCGGCGAAGAGGCGGCATCTACACTGATGCGTCTCGGCGTCAGCGATTATGTGATGAAGGAAAGCCTCAGCCGCCTGGCCCCGGCGGTCACACGGGAACTTCAGGAGGCAGAAAACCGCCGCGAAAAACGAGAGGCGGAACAGGCTCTCTTACGAAGCGAGGAACGCCTTAAAGTGGCGCTTAACGCCGCCGGGCTGGGTGCATGGGAATGGGATCTTATAACGAGCGACGTCTTCTGGTCACCCGAGGCCTCGGTGATCCTTGGCATACCGGTGGCGGGCAGCAAGATCGAGAATATCCTGGCGATGGTGTTCGATGAGGATATGGATCTAGTACGCGAAGTGTATAGTACATCCTTGAAAAACCGCCGCCCGTTCAATTTCAAGCTGAGGCTTCGCCGCCGCGACGGCGAAGTGGTGTGGGCCGCGGTCAGTGGGAAAGCAGAGTTTGACGATCGCGGCGAGGCCGTGCGGATCGTCGGCACGGTGCGCGACATCACACGCGACAAAAAGGCCGAGGACGCGCTGATCGAGGCCGAGGAGCGATACCGCGTCATGGCCGAGTCGGCCTCGGACGCCGTGATCTCCATCGATGCGCAAAGCAACATCCTTTACGCAAATCCGGCGGTCAAGAGGGTCTTCGGTTACGAATCTCACGAGCTGGTCGGTGAAAAGCTGACCATCCTGATGCCCCAAGCCACAAGGCCGCGGCACATGGCCGGGGTCGAGCGGTACCTTGAAACAGGCGAAAAGCGGCTTGACTGGAGCCGGACGGAAACTACGGGGCGGCGAAAAGATGGGGCCGAGATCGCCATTCAGATCTCGTTCGGCCATCACAAGAAAGGCGAGCAGCATTTCTTTACTGGATTCATCAGGGACATCTCGGAATCGAAGGCGGCCGAGAACGCGATCCGCGAATCGGAGCAGAATTTCAGAGCGCTGGTGCAGGCGACGACCAAGTTCGTCTGGCAGCTCGATGAACGTGCCAACCTGACCGAGTATCCCTACTGGTGGGAAGAGCTGACCGGCCAGCCATACGAAGAAAGCCGAAACTTCGGATGGGTCGAATGCCTTCATCCCGACGACCGCGAGCGTGTGAAGTCGTCATATATCGAAGCGATCGAGGGCGGCAAGCCCGCGCTGCTGGAGCTTCGGATCAGGGGGAAACAAGGCGATTACCGGCACTATTCCGGAAGCGGCGTGCCGCTGCCTACGGACGACGGCATTCGGTGGATCTGTGCGCTCTCCGATATCACGGCACAGCGTACGGCCGAGGAGCGATACCGGCTCTTGTCGTCGATGACGACCGATTATTTGTTCGCGGCCAGCGTTCAGCAAGACGGGAGCATGAAAATGGAATGGGTCGCCGGCGCCTTCGAGGCCATAACCGGCTACGCGCCCGACGATTTCATCTCCGGGGGAGTATGGCGGGATATCGTACATCCCGATGACGTGGAGAAGGAGGACAGGGATGCCGCACAAGTCGCAGCAAATAGACCGGTCGATTCGGAACTCAGGATTGTAAGGAAAGACGGGAAGGTGATCTGGGTGCGGCGGTTCGCCGAACCGCGTTGGGATCTCAACACCGATTCGCTGATCGGCGCGGTCGGTGCGGTCGAGGATATAACCGTCAGGAAGACGGCGGAACTCGCCGTTCGCGAAAGCGAGCAGCGGCTTCGCACCATCCTCGATACCGAACCGGAGTGCGTAAAGGTGCTCGACCGTGTCGGCCGGATCATCGAGATCAATCCGGCCGGTGCAAAGATCCTCGGCTTTGATGACCCGTCGAGGCTGATCGGGCGGACGGCTGAGGGAATTATCACGCCGGAATACATCGACGGATTTAAGGCGGTGATAAAAAGCGTCATCGCCGGCGGATCAGAAAATTTCGTCTATGAGGTCTTCGGTGCCGACGAAGAGAGGCGCTGGCTGGATATGCATGCGGTCCCGCTGCGGTCGGTATCCGGCGAGATCAGTTCGGTTCTTGGGGTCTCTCGGGATATTACCGAAAAACGGAAGATCGAGGCATCGCTCCGCCGGTCGCAGGGGCTCTACTCGGATCTGATCGACTCGATCGAAGGGATAGTGTGGGAGGCCGACGCGTCAACCTATGAGTTCACCTTCGTCAGCCGCCAGGCCGAGGCGATCCTCGGTTACAAAGTTGAGGATTGGTTTCGCGCCGGCTTTTGGGAAACGCTTATCCACGATGAAGACCGGGAGCGGGCGGTCAGGTTGTGCCGGGCCGCAACGGCGAAGGGTGAATCGCATTCGTTCGAATACCGCATGACAGCTGCCGACGGCAGGACGGTCTGGATCCGCGATATCGTAACGGTCGTTACCGAAGGCGGACGCCCGACTCTGCTCCGGGGCCTGATGGTCGACGTGACCGAACAGCGCCGTAAGGACGCCGCGATGAAGCGGCAGGCACTGATCATCGAACAGGCGAACGAGGCGATCTTCGTTTGGGATCTCGAGGGCGGGATCGTGGAATGGAATAAGGGCTGCGAAAGGCTGTACGGGTTTACGAGGGAGGAGGTCATCGGCCGGTCGAGCTTCGATGTGCTTCGATCCAGGCTTCCGAGAAAACGTGTTCAGTTCATCAATTCGCTTGTCCAGAAAGGAAGCTGGTCCGGCGAAGTGACGCAGACGACCAAAGCCGGACGCATGGTTTACGCCGACAGCCAGTTCCAGTTGATCGAGCTGGACGGCCGCCGGGTCGTGCTCCAGACGGACCGCGACATGACGGCGAGCCGTAAAGCGGAAAACGCCCTTCGCCAGTCGGAGATGCGCTACCGCCATCTATTCGAGACCAATCCATACCCGATGTGGGTCTATGATCTCGAGAGTATGAGATTTCTCGCCGTAAACGACGCAGCGATCTATCGGTACGGCTACTCCGCTGAGGAATTCATGTCGATGACCCTTCTCGATATCCATCCTCCCGAAGAAGTGGAACGGGCAAGAGAGAAGATCCGTTCTGTAAAACTGAAGATCGAAAGCACAGGCTCCTGGCAGCACAAGAAAAAGGACGGCAGCCTCATGAATGTCGAGATCACGTCGCACGCGCTCGAATTCGAGGGCAAGAACGCGAGGCTTGTACTCGCACACGATGTGAGCGACCGGCTGCGGGCCGAAGAGGCGGTAAAGCGCAGCGAGGCCAAGTATCGCGAGCTCTTTGAGAATGCCAACGACCTTATCTATACACACGACCTCACGGGGAAATTCACATCGCTCAACCACGCCGGAGAGCGGGTGACCGGCTATACCGAGGAAGAGGCACTCTCGATGAACATCGCGGATGTCGTCGTTCCCGAATTTCTGGATCGCGCCCAGGCGATGATCGAGCGCAAGGTCGAGGGTTCGCCGCCGACGATCTACGAGACCGAAATAATCGCCAAAGACGGCCGCCGCGTCCCGCTCGAGATAAACACACGGCTCATATTCGATGGCGGGAAGCCGATCGGCGTGCAGGGAATAGGCCGCGACATAAGCGAACGGCGCGCCGCCGAGGCGGCCTTGCGCGCGAGCGAAGAACAACTCCGGCAATCGCAAAAGCTCGAATCGATCGGAATTCTCGCGGGCGGCATGGCCCACGATTTCAACAATATGCTGACCGCGATCAATGGTTACAGCGATCTCATACTCCGAAAGCTGCCGCCCGACGATCCGATAAGAAATAACGTAACGGAGATACGCAATGCCGGGGAACGCTCGGCCGAGCTTACGCGTCAGCTTCTTGCGTTCAGCCGGCGGCAGATCCTGCAGCCGCGGGCGCTCGATCTGAACGAGGTGGTCGAAGGGACGGCATCGCTCATCCAGCGGCTGATCGGCGAGGATATCAAGATCACACGTAAGCTGTCGGCCGACCTCTGGAACGTACTCGCCGATCCGGGCCAGCTCTCGCAGGTGCTGATGAACCTGTCGATCAACGCACGCGATGCGATGCCCCGCGGTGGATCGCTCGTGATAGAGACCTCGAATATTTCGCTCGACGGAGATTATGCCGGCAGGCACATCGACGTGAGGCCCGGAAATTATGTGATGCTTGCGGTCAGCGACACGGGCTCGGGGATGGACGAGGAGACAAGACGAAGGGTCTTCGAGCCGTTCTTTACCACAAAGCCGGTCGGCCGTGGCACCGGCCTCGGGCTCTCGACCGTTTACGGCATCGTGAAACAATCGGGCGGGAACATCTGGGTGTACTCGGAGGTCGGTCGCGGCACCACATTCAAGATCTATCTGCCGGTCGCTGACACAACGGAATCGACCGAGATCGGGGTCGGCGGACAAGGCGACCTGCTGATCGGCAGCGAGACCGTTATGCTCGTCGAAGACGAAGAAGCGGTCAGGAGTCTTGCCTCCGAGATACTCCGGTCGTGCGGCTACACGGTGATCGAGGCGGCGAACGGGATAGATGCACTTGCGAAATTCGAAGATTCCGGGGCCAAGGTCGAACTGTTGATAACTGACATCGTAATGCCCGAGATGGGCGGCCGGGAGCTTTCGGAACAGATCAAGGCAGACCGACCCGACATCAAAGTATTGTTCACGTCCGGCTACACGGATGATGCGATCTTGCGGCACGGCATCATCGACGAAGGTACGAACTTTCTCCAAAAGCCGTTCACCTACGACGCCCTCTCGCGAAAGGTCCGCTGGCTGCTCGACCAGAATTAGGCCGTTCGGCTTTGGAATATATGACCGCGGTCATAGCATAAACAGATACGGCCCCATGTAACAGGACGATCATCTGCCGGTAACGATACGTTAACGAGGCAGATCTAGAATCCTGTTTTGGCCTCTCGTTTTGCATATGAACACGATCTCACGAACCGACACGGCGGCATCTGTTGCGAGAAAGCTCCAGAACGAGCCGCTCTACATCTGCGAGGGCGGGTACGAAGTGAGGATAGCGGCCGACACAGGCGACGTAGAGGCTGCCCTGCGGCTTCGCCATCGCGTATTCAACGTCGAGCTTGGCGGACATCCCGCGACCGACGAGCTTGAGTACGACGGGTTCGATGAGCGGAGCGCCCATCTCGTCGTGAACGAACTCCATACCGGTAAAACGGTCGGGACGTACCGGCTTAACTCGATCGAAACAGCCGCGGACGAACGCGGTTTTTATTCCTACGGCGAATTCAGTATCGAAGATCTGCCTTATTCCGTGCTTGAAGGCGGTGTCGAGGTCGGCCGTGCATGCATCGCGGCCGAGCACCGGAATACGAAGGTGCTGTATCTGCTCTGGAAGGGACTCGCTCGATACATGCAGATAACCGAGCGGCGATTCTTATTCGGCTGCTGCTCGATCTTTACGCACGATCCGCTGGTGGGCGAACGGGCATTTCACCAACTGGCAGAGGGCGGATATTTTCACGACCAGTTGAGGGTCGAGCCACGTAGGAACGCACTCTATCTGGGCCCGGTCGACGAGATCGAACGCGAACCGGTCGTTCTGCCCGGCCTGTTCAATATGTACCTGAGGATCGGAGCTAAAGTCTGCGGGCCGCCGATGATCGACGCGGAATTCGGTACGATCGATTTTTTTGTCGTGTTCGACCGCGAGACGATGACCGATAAGTGCCGGAGGATGTTCTTCTCATAAAAACCTGATCCGGCGCAGGTCAGACAAATGTCCGCTCGACGAGATCCAATCTGCCGCTGCGGTCGGCGGTGACGACGGTCGAACACCGTGTTCCATACACAGGCGTTTCGATAAAGATCGCCGAGAGCGCTTTTTCACGTTCGTATCCGATTCCGGTCTGCGGCAGGTCGGCATCGTCGGCCAGATCACGGTCGGCCAGCAAATCGAACATCGCTTCGCGGTCGGCGCCGTTCTCCAGGATCCGGCGAAATGCCGCCTTTCCTTTTGTGACTTTCGGCCAGGGCGTATCTAGCAAGCTATTGCTGAGCCCGTATATGCCCGGCGTGAGCATCTCGACCCGCTCACCCCGATCCGAAAACCACGCCGCTGTGACCCTTCCGTCGGCGATCTCACCCGCGATCAGGTTAAAACCCGAATACTCGCCGGCCGAACGCTCGATCATAGCCATATACTCGGCAACGGGCTCATCCGACAGCAGAAAGTCGCTGACAAGCCGCCCACGCGAACGAGTTCCTTTGGCCGACGACGGGTCCCGGTAATTGGTCACGGCCGCAAACCGGCCACCATCCGTTACGCCGAGCCACGTCCCGCCCGATACGAGGTCGCGTCCGCCGCGGATGTGCGGTTGATCCGGCCACGCAGCGGCGGTAAGTGTCGGCCGCTCGTAAAACTCGTCGCGGTTGGCGAGCAAAACAAGCGGCGTCTCGGGGCGTTGTTCGATCGCGAAAAAGATCACGCACATACTATCAAGTATAATCGTATTGCGAGCCTCTTCTATTTCAAATCCCCGCCCGGGCCATCCAGGCTCCGCACCCAACTCCAGAAAGAATCCTCAGAGACGAGCCAGCCCAGCGGGCCCGGCGGATTCGAGGCCGTCTCGAATCTTCCGTCCTCGCACATGTTGATGAGTGTGCGTCGGCTCGGCGGCGGCACGATCACTCTGTGTTTCTCGATGAGCCTCTCTACCTGTGAGAGACGCAGCTTTGTTCTTACGATCGTATCATTCAATTGTTTCATACACATCTCCTCCACGCTTCCTGGGAAAGCGGCAGTTGCGGGATCGGGTGGCATTTTCATGCATTGCTGTGAAATTCCCAGAAACGCATCGCAAACCGAGCAAATACAGGTATCATCCGCAAACTGCCATCGCCGGATCGGGCCTTCCCGATTATTCTGATGATGGCCGGGCGATATGTAAGCGGCGGCAAGAAGTCGAGAAAAAGAGCCGCCCAATATCGTCCGACCGTTGTAGAATATCAAACAGGAATATTGTAGTCAAGACGACATTTCACAGATGGGACAATTAATACAAGCGAATTCAGAAACGGAGAAAGTGCTCTCGATAGTGCGAATCTTTGAGACGGGCAGAGCGAAGGGCGATCACGGATCGCTGGCCGTGCTCGACGACGGAGCGGGCATCTCGTACGGCGTGATGCAGTTCACGCATCGGTCCGGAGCGCTTTTTGAGGTGGCCGCGGAATACCTGAGGAACGGCGGCGCGGTCGGGAGCGGCGTGATCGCCGCGCGGATGCCGCTTCTGAAAAAGACCAGCACTTCCGCGGTGGCCGCACTCGCCGCCGATTCGATCTTCAAAAAGGCGCTCAGGGCCGCGGCCCTAACGCGCGAGATGCGGGATGCGCAGGATGCTGTCGCCTTTCGCCGATATCTGCGGCCGGCGATCGATGCGAACGACGCGCTCGGCTTTGAGCTGCCGCTCTCGCTCGCGGTCATATGCGACTCGATCGTGCATGGATCGTGGGAACGTATGCGTGACGCGGCGGAGCGTGCAGCGGGGCGTCCGGCCCGCAACGAAAAGGAATGGATAAAAGTCTATGTGAAGCTCCGCGACCGATGGCTTCGGAGCGTTCCCCGACTTGCGAAGACGGCATACCGCACGTCGTTCTTCCTATCGGAGATATCCAAAGGCAACTGGGAACTCGCGCTTCCGCTTTCTGTGAACGGCGTCGTCGTACGGGCATCTGACCTCGCCCTCCGGAGCGGCGAAACGGAGCCATCGCAAACCTTGAATTTCCCGCCAGAAACCCACCCGACGGGCCGCGATCGAAAGGTCGCGGCTCCTGCCCAACTTCTTGACGACATCGAGGCGGGCGTAAATGCGGCGGCGGAGAAGGTCGATCAGGCGGAACGGATCGTCACTACGGTAGGTACGCGAACCGACAAGGCAAAGTCCCTGTGGACGACGGTCGCGGGAACTGCATTGCAGATGGCGTGGGCGATCGGCGGACTGGCGGCGGGCCTTCCGCGAGAGGTATGGGTAGTGGTCGCGATCACGGCCGCGGCCCTGACACTGATGTTCCTTTATCGTCAGATCGTGCTCGGCAGGATACGAGAAGAGAGCGGGCGATGAGGAAGAAGAGAAAGTTCTGGTGAGGGATCAAATGCAAGATATCAAAAACGTCACAATAGCGTGGGTAAGTACGTCGGCAACGGTCTTTTCGGCGGTCGAACTAAAGACGGCACTCGCGGTCCTCTCGGCCCTGGTTCTGCCGGTCATCTTTTTTGCGATCGGCAAATCGGTTGACGTCGCCCTTCAGCTTTACTTCAAACATCGGGACGAGACCCTCGAGCGTGACGCATGCACAACGGACGCCAAAGCAGAGGCTGACATATGGAAACGAAATTGAAGTTGATCATTGCCGCTGCCGCCATTCTGGTGCTGTCGTCGGCTGCCGTTTCGATCGTCTCAAATACCCGGGTGCGATCGCTCGAACGCGAGATCGGATCGGCAATGGCGAAAGCGATCGAGATGGAGAATGCGGCGACGGCGGCTGAACTCGCAGCGGCCGGATACAAAAGGAAGATCGAGTTTCTCGAGAGTGAGATCGCCGCGATCGGAGACATCGCGAGGAGGCAGGATGAAGAACTTGAAAAGATGGGCAGCGACGTTGGTAGTGCTCGCCTCGATCTCGAGCGGGAGCGCCTTAAGAGGACAGTCGGGAGAACGGCCGACGAGCTCTGTGAGCGGCTCGCCGAACTCGGCCACCCGTGTGATTGACGCGTGCTCCGCGGCCGCGGACGAACTCGCAGCCTCGCGCCGGTTGATCGGACTGCTCGAGCGCGAGAACGATCTGCTGACAGAACGGCTCGATACCGAAAAGCGCATCGCAAAGATGCTCACCGAGCTAAGCGAAGCCCGCCGTGCCGAGAACGAAGGCCTCCGGATCGCCTCCGCCGCACAGAAGGAAACGATCGCGGCAAAGAATGCCGTGATCGCCGATCAGGAAAAGTTGAACGCCGCACTTAAGAAGAAAGCGTCGTCGCCCTGGAAGCGGCTCGGAGATGTGCTCATCGGAGTGGCCGCCGGCATCGTTCTCAGATAGCGTTCAAACGCTTCGATCCGAACTATCCCGACCAAAGATGGACCAAAACGAATGTGGCTTTCGCCGTTGGCTTGGTGCGGCCTCGCGGCACTTCACATGGGATTGGGATCACCAACTCTACCTATTTGAAAGGCTCGAACGCGTCACGGCGGGCGAGACCAAACGAATGATGATCATGATGCCGCCGCGGCACTCAAAATCGGAGACCGTCACGATCCACTACTCGGCCTACCGGATCGAACGCGACCCCAGATTGAACGTGATAATTGCCAGCTACAACCAAAAACTCGCGAACCGATTCTCGCGGCGTGTCAGGCGAATTGCGGAAGACCGCCGGTTGAGGCTGGCCGCCGACCGTCGGTCAGCCGAGGAATGGGAGACGGCGGCCGGCGGTGGCGTACGGGCGGTAGGCGTCGGGGCCGGTGTGACCGGTTTCGGTGCCGGGCTGATCGTGATCGACGACCCGGTAAAGAATCGCGTACAGGCGGAATCAGCGACCTATCGGGAGCGGACCTGGAACTGGTTCAACGACGACATCTACACACGACTCGAACCCGGAGCGGCCCTGGTCCTGATCCAGACGCGCTGGCATGAGGACGACCTCGCCGGACGCCTTCTGCGTGAAGCTGATGACGAAGGCGAGAAATGGGAGGTGGTGAAGCTCCCCGCAATTGCGGAGGAGGGCGACCCTCTCGGGCGGAAACCGGGCATGCCGCTTTGCCCTTCGCGTTTTGGCGAGGCCGACCTGCTGCGGATCAAGGCCCGGCTCGGCAGCTACTCATTCTCCGCACTCTATCAGCAGGAGCCGGTGCCGAGCAGCGGCGGGATATTCAAACGCGAATGGCTGAGCCGCGTGGTCGAGCGTGCTCCGCACGGATTGCGCTGGGTGCGCGGCTACGACCTTGCGGTCTCGACAAAGACGACCGCCGATCACACCGCGAGCTTTCGGTGTGCGCTAGACGAGCGGACCGGGATCCTCTACATCGCGGACGGCTTTCGCGGCCGGATCGAGTTTCCGGAACAACGCCGATACATACGCGAGAGGATCGAGCAGGAGCGCGACACGCGCCATTGCATCGAGTCGGCTCTCCACGGAAAGGCATTCGTCCAGGAACTGCAGAGAGAGGTGAAGTTTGCCGGGCGATCGATCAGCGCCATCCGCCCCGACGGCGACAAGGTGACAAGGGCGCTTCCCTGGGCAGGGAGGGCCGAGGCCGGAAAGCTGGCCCTGGTCCGCGGGCCCTGGATCAGCGATCTGGTGGAGGAAGCCTGCCGCTTTCCGCATTCCAGGCACGACGATCAGGTCGATGCGATCTCGCTGGCGGTCCAGATGATCGCCAAACTTTCAAGCAAAACGGCAAGGGGATTTTGACCCCGCGCACGATAAGGACGAGGAACCCGTATGAACGAACATATTGAGAACGCATTGGAACAATTCAGAAACCAGTCGGCGCGATACCGGCGCTCCAATCGATACTACGCCGGAAGGCACGATCTAAGCTTTGCGACCGAAAAATTCGCCAATACCTTTGGCGATCTGTTTCGCGAATTCGCGCTGAACCTTTGCCCGGCGGTCGTCGATGTGGTCCGCGACAAGCTGAGGATCAGAGGCTTCGGTATCCAACGGATCGGAGAACGGTCGCCCGAGCCGACAGCAGAGGCGGCGGCCGACATCCGTGCCGCGATCGACCGGTTCTGGCGCGTAAACCGAATGGCGATCCGCGCCGGCGAGGTGCACAAGGAAGCCCTCAAGAACGGCGATGCGTACCTTATTGTCTGGCCGGGTGACGGCGGCATTCGGATGTTTCCGAACTCGGCCGAAAGCTGCACGGTCCACTACAACGAGAACGAACCCGGCCGGATCGACTGGGCGGCCAAGTACTGGCGTGATGGCGATCGCCGCACACGGCTCAACCTGTTCTTTGCCGACCGTATTGAGAAGTACCGATCCACACGCAAGTCGGACGGTCTTCTTCCGGAGGCGAAGGACCTTGTCCCGATGGCGTCGGGAGCCGATGCGGACGGCGGCGGCGAAGCGTTGGAAAACCCCTTCGGCATCGTGCCGGTCTTTCACTTTGCCAACAATGCCGACATCGGGTCATTCGGCCGGTCCGAACTCGAGCCGGTAATGCCGATCCAGGACGGCCTCAACAAATCGGTGCTCGACATGCTGGTAGCGATGGAGGTGTGCGCGTTTCGCCAGCGTTGGGCAGCCGGGATCGAGATACAGATCGACGAAGCGACCGGGAAGGAGGTCTCGCCCTTCAACGCAGGAGTGGACCGGTTATGGGTCGCCTCGAACGCCGATGCACGGTTCGGCGACCTCGGAGCGGCGGACCTCGAACAGTTCCTAAAGGTAAAGGACGGCTTCAGGCTCGATATAGCCTCGGTCACCGGCACCCCGCTCCACTACCTTATGCCGCAAATGCGCGGCTTCCCGAGCGGCGAATCGCTGCGAAAGGCCGAAGCACGATTTATCGCAAAGGTCCGCGACCGGCAGGAATTGTTCGGGTCCGTCTGGGCCGATGCCGTCGCGTTCGCATTGAGGGCTTCGGGCTGGGGCGAAGTGGCAGTGACCGCCGACTGGGAAGACCCGGCGCCGATCAGCGAGCGCGAGGCCCTGGAAAACCTGAAATTGAAGCGAGAGCTTGGCATCTCGGCCGAGCAAGTTATGAGGGAGGCCGGATACGGCGATGTCGATATCCGCGAAATAAGGAAAGGAGAGAGAAAGTAAATGAACGAAGAAGAAACGATGATGACGAAACACGAAGAGTCGTCGGCGGAAGCGGAACGGCTGCGGGCGGAGAACGACGACCTCAAGCGTGAGCTACACATTCGCACAGCCGTATATGATATTCAGACACAGCTTTTGAAAGCCGGAGCGAGGTCGCCGGAATTGCTGGCAAACGCGGCACGGTCGATGCTCCAGATCGGCGAAGACGGCAGGCTTGAGAATGCCTCGGCCGCCATCGAGCAACTCAAGCGAGACTTCCCGGAGCAGTTCGAGATCAAAAGGCAGGTCGCGTCGATCGACGGCGGAGCAGGCCAAAAGACAGGCTCGACATTGACCAAGGAAGCTCTCGCGAGGATGAGCCCCACAGAGATCCAGCAGCTCGATTGGGCGGAGGTGCGGGCAGTTCTGAGCGAGAAACTATCCGCATAGGCAAATATGAGTTTCGATCGGCGGCGCCGGAGAAAACGAGATCTAAGAAGGAAATAAAAGGAGACGAATTATGGCATTGACATTCATACCTACGGTCTGGGCGGCGAGGCTGCTGTCCGCGCTCGAAAAGGCCCTTGTATATGGGCAGGCAAATGTGTGCAATCGGGATTACGAAGGTGAGGTCCGATCGGCGGGAAACACGGTCAAGATCGCCTCGGTCGGCGAAGTAACCGTCGGCGATTATGTAAAGGATACCGATATCGGCGATCCGGAAACGCTGACCGATGAG
>JAJNPX010000397.1 GCA_021155145.1 Acidisarcina sp.
CTAACAGTTGCTGAGCGGAAACATGATCCGTTTCGCTTAAGTACCCAATTCGAAATGCGATCTCTAGTTGGGTGTTCAATTCATTAAGGGATCCAATGGCGGTGCGAAGGAAGTTCCTAAATTGATCCTTCGACCTGTCCGCTGCCCCTTCGGCAATGTTCGAGGGAGCCGAAACGGCCGCCCTACGCATTTGAGAAGTCAGTCCATACGTTTCTTCTCTAGGAAAACCCTTAGTTAGTTCGTATATCAGAACAACCAGATCCATGGACTTCTGCCATGCGATCAACCGCTTATGAGGCTTCTCCATAAAACTGCTCACAGCTCACTGCTTACAGCTCACCCGATCAAGCGTAGACGTCTGTCAATAGTTCACTCTCACTCGGAAACGGGCTTTCGTCGGCAAATTTCAAGGCCTTTTCGACTGCCTCGGCGGCCTCCTGTTCGATCTTTTCAAAATCTTTTTCGCCAAGCACCTTTGCTTCCTTCAGGCTGTCCTTGAAGAGGACGATCGGGTCGCGTTCCTGATATTTGGCGATCTCATCGCGGGTGCGGTAATTGCCGGGGTCGGACATCGAGTGACCCATATAGCGATAGGCGCGGACCTCGAGCAGCGTCGGCAGCGACTCGTTCCGGGCACGCCCGATCGCACGCAGGGCAGCGTCGCGGACCGCCATTACATCCATCCCGTCGACGAACTCATTCGCCATTTCGAACGCTTCGGCCTTTTTAGCGATATTTCGCGTGGACATTGCACGTTCCTGAGATGTGCCCATCCCATACTGGTTGTTCTCGCATATGTAAATGATCGGCAGCTTCCAGAGCTGGGCCATATTGAGCGATTCGTGAAAGATGCCCTGGTTTACGGCGGCTTCACCAAAGAAGCAAAGCGTGACCTGCCCGGATTCTTTATATTTCGCCGCGTATGTCATGCCCGTACCGACGCCGATCTGGCCGCCAACGATGCCGTGGCCGCCGTAGAATTCATGTTCCCTCGAGAACATATGCATCGATCCGCCTTTGCCCTTTACACAGCCGCCTTCCTTTCCATAGAGCTCTGCCATTACGGCCTCGGGCGGTATGCCCTTGACCATCGCCTGGACGTGGTCGCGATATGAAGTGATGACCTTGTCCGACGGTTTCAGAGCGAGTATTGACCCGACAGCGATCGCCTCCTGGCCGATATAAAGATGGCAGAATCCGCCGATCTTCCCCATTCGGTAAACCTCGGCGCACTTTTCTTCGAACCGCCTGCCAAGCACCATCTGGAAGAGCATCTCGCGAAGCAGTTTTTTGTCTGTCTTCTTTATCGATTCAAGCTGCGATCTGCGGCGTTTCTGATATTCGCGCTTGGCCAGTTCAACGATGTCGGCGTCGGAGGCATGATCGCCTACGGCCCTGGCCGACCCGGCCGTCTCAGGCTCAGCGTGTCCCGAACCGTTCTTCGACCCGGCCGAGCTGTTCTTTTTTGAAACTGTTGCTGTTCTTGGCAAAACCAAAATCCTCCGAACCGCAAATAATTGCGAATAAAAAGCTAGTGCAAACTCATTATTATAAACGAGCGGGTTTAATTTGTGCAAAAAGAGGAGAGAGGGGTCAGATCAGGTCGGAAAGAATAGTCACGCTGGGAATGGTAAGACGTCGGAGGCCATGATCATTAGAAATTATGTGATCGCATTCAGTGAGAACCGCCGTTGCGGCGTGGATCGAATCAGGAGTCTTTAAGTTAAGATCAGCGCGCAGTTTAACGGCCATTTTCAGAATCGAAGTTGAGATCGGGACAAGCTGAAGATCAGATTCCATCAGGAGTTCTTCATAATCCTTCATCCCAGCCTCGTTCTTCTCGCGAGCCGGTAGAACAAGAGCTTCGAGCAATGTCAGTTCGCTGCTAACGATCTCGATCTCCGAACGATCAGCACTGGCCCAGAGATCCTGAAGTATGTACCAGTATTCGGGATGTTTCTCTACGCTGTAAATGATAGGTGCGGTATCTAAGTATATCCGCGAACCTGTCGGGAAAATCAGTCGTCCCAAGAGTCACGCTCCGAACGTAGGTATGTGTCGATCTCAGCAACAGAATGAGTCGGTCTCGACGGTTGGATCTTTTGAAGGATTTCCACCGCAGATCGCCGGTCAGGACGGTCGGCGGCCACGCGTTCCTTGATCAACTCCGCGAGACGGAGCTGATCCTTTATCGGAAGGAGCCTTATGGACTGCTGATAGATCGATTCAACACTCTGCATAATAAGAGCATTTTAGCATCAAATTGCATCGTAAAGGCACAATCTATTGGCGAAGATCGTAAGCAAATACTAAGATTGGAATGGGAATGAAGTTCACTCACGTCACAAGAATCATCGCGGTCGTATTTCTCTTTGTCGTATCTGCCGTCGCGCAGAACCCGACGAAGTGGATCCTTGAATCTGATGCGAAAGGGAAGTCGTTGAATGCCGGCGATACTTTTGCGGTCACGGTAAGAGCGGAGGTCGAGCCCGGCTGGCATCTTTATTCGCTCGACCAGCCGAAGGGTGGGCCGATCGCAACGACTATCAAGGTAGCTGAGGGCAGTCAGTTCGAGATCGTCGGCAAGATCGGAGAAGTTACGAAAGCCAAAGTTCAGCCGGACCCGAACTTCATCATCGACGGAAAGCCGCTCGAGACGAAATTCTTTACCGACCGGGCCGAATTTAGCGTCCCGTTGACGGCTCTTTCGGATGCTGCTGCCGACTCGATCGCCCTCGATGTGCGCTTTCAGCTCTGCAACGACACTTTTTGCCTGCCGCCGCGGACCAAGCGAGTGACGTTTGCCGGAGAGGAAGATGTAAAAGGAACAGCTTTCAGCTCTCAGCAGCCAGCTTCCGGCCTGACGGAACAGCCAGGCGCGACGGATCGGCCGATCATCACCAGAGACCAGCCGACCGACATTTGGGCATTCATCTGGCTTGCGGCGACCTTGGGTGCGTTGTCGCTGCTGACGCCGTGCGTGTTTCCGATGATCCCGATCACGGTCTCGTATTTCACGAATCATTCCGCCGGGAGCCGTGCGAGGTCCGTTCGGCTGGCTACAGTTTATTCGGTCGGCATCGTGGCTACGTTCACGCTCATCGGGATGCTGCTGGCGATATTTGTCGGGGCGGCGGGGATAAATCTCTTTGCGGCGAATCCGTGGGTGAATATCCTGATCGCGGCCGTGTTCCTTTTCTTTGCGTTCAATCTTTTCGGTGCTTACGAGATATCGATTCCGACCGGAATTCTGACAAAGCTCGACGGTTTGACTCGCTCGCACGAGGGCGAGGGGAGCGGGATCGTCGGCGCGTTGCTGATGGGGCTGACATTTACGCTGACGTCGTTCACATGCACATCGCCGTTCGTCGGGACGATCCTCGTGTCTGCATCGCAGGGCGATTGGCAGATGCCGCTGGTCGGGATGCTCGCGTTCTCGACCGTGTTCGCTCTGCCGTTCTTTGTTCTCGCGTTGGTTCCGCAGTGGGTCTCGCATATGCCGCGTGCAGGCGGCTGGATGAACTCGGTCAAGGTCGCAATGGGCTTTCTGGAAGTTGCGGCGGCGATGAAGTTCATCTCAAATGTCGATGTCGTGTGGAAATGGGGGATCTTTACACGCAGCACGGTGCTCGCCATCTGGATCGCGATCGGCATCATTCTGTCGCTTTATCTATTGGGTAAATTTCAACTCTCGCACGACTCGAAACCGGAGCGGATCGGGGCGTTCAGGCTGGTGTCAGCGATCCTTAGCCTGGCGATCAGCGTTTGGCTGATCACTGGATTGTTCGGGGCAAAACTTGGCGAGCTCGAAGCCTTTCTCCCGCCGAACCTCGACGGCACGTCGTCGTTCCGCGTCTTCGGCGGCGGCCAGGACGAATTGAAGTGGATAAAGAACGATTATCCCGCCGCACTCGCCCAGGCAAAGGCCGAGGGCAAACGCGTCTTCATCGACTTTACGGGCTACACATGTACCAATTGCCGGTGGATGGAGGCGAACATTTTCCCGAAGCCCGAGGTCGAGGCCGAGTTGAAGAAGTTCGTGCTCTCTTCGCTCTATACCGACGGCGACGGCGAGATCTATGAGAAGCAGCAGGCGATGGAGCAGGAGATGTTCGGAACCGTCGCATTGCCGTTCTACGCCATCGTCGATGCGGACGGGAAGACGGTCGCTACGTTCCCGGGCCTCACGCGAAATTCTGGTGAGTTTGTTGACTTTCTGAAAAAA
>JAJNPX010000400.1 GCA_021155145.1 Acidisarcina sp.
GATGTTCAAACCGTTCATGATCGATAACGAGTATCTCTATCGGTCGGACAACGTGAGGGCGTTAATGTCGGTAATAAAGGAGAAGGAAAAGCACCTTTTGCCGTGGTATCCGGAAAAACTGGATTGGTACGATTATTGGCTCAAGGTCCATTTTCCTGGAATGCGTAAATGGGTGCTGCCGACGCTCGAGGAAGAGCTCAAGATTCAGGAAAAACGATCCCATACCTATAAGGACCTTCTAGACCTTTTCGATACGGCGACAAAGCGATTTTCGACACGCATTGCGACGCGAATCGAACGTAACGGGCGAAAGGAGCAGTACACCTTCGAGGACGTTCGAGAGCTGACGCTAAGGGCGGCGGGGTTTCTCGCTGATAAGGGGATCGCTTCGGGCGACCGTGTGATCTTGTTCGCTAACAATATGCCCGAGTGGGGTATGACCTATTTCGGGATACTGAAGGCGGGAGCAACGGCCATCCCGATCGACCCGGCAAGTACTGTCGCGGAGATAATCAGTTTTGTGAAGTCCGGCGAGGCATCAGCGATCGTGATCTCGCCTAAACTCGCGAACGAGAATCCGGACCTCAAGGACAAGTTGGCAGAAGCCGGGAACGACCTCCATGTGTGGGAATTCGGCGAAGTCTTTGAAATGCCAGACGAAGCTGAAGAGGCAAAACGACTAGCACTCCTCCCGCCAAAGGTTCTCGGTAACGCGGTTGCGTCACTGATCTTTACATCGGGCACTACCGGCAAGCCAAAAGCGGTCATGCTATCTCATAAGAATTTCACGAACATGATCTCGATGCTGTCGAGCGTGCTTGATATGGATATTACCGATGGTGTGCTTTCGGTGCTACCGATGCATCACACGTTCGAGTTTTCGGCGGGATTCCTGACCCCTTTCTCCAACGGTACTCAGATAACCTATCTCGACGAGCTGACGGCCGAAGAACTCACCCGGTCGATCGAGAACGGCCACGTGACCGGGATGGTCGGCGTGCCCGCCCTCTGGGAAATGCTGCACCGCCGGATCAAGACGCGGCTGCGCGAACGCGGTGATTGGATAGCAGACGCGGCCGACAGCATGATCGAATTCAACGCCTGGTTACGTGATAATACGCCGTTCAATCTCGGGCCGATCGTCTTTTTCCCGATCCATCAGGGAATGGGTGGGAAGATGCGTTACCTTATTTCAGGTGGTTCGGCGCTGAGCGAAAAAGTACAAAAGGACCTTCACGGACTAGGCTTCACCGTATTGGAGGGCTATGGCTTGACCGAGTCATCGCCCGTTCTTACAGTTGCACGTCCTGGCAACAAACTGCTGAGGGGCAGTGTCGGCAAGCCGCTCCCCGGCGTCGAGGTCAGGATCGAAGGTCCGGACGACAACGGTGTTGGTGAGGTAGTAGCCCGCGGACAAAATGTAATGCTCGGATACTACAACAACGAAGAGGCTACCGAGGCTGTGATTCAGGACCGTTGGCTTCGCACCGGCGACCTCGGAAAGATCGACGAAGACGGGAATCTCTTTATCGTCGGCCGATCGAAGGACGTGATCATCGATTCCAACGGTAAAAATATCTATCCGGACGAGATCGAAGACCTTTATGGCCGATCTGGGTTCATAAAGGAGTTGAGTGTGGTCGGCCTTCCTGATGATGATGGCGGCGAGAAGATATCTTGCTTGGTCGTGCCTGATTACGAGCACGATATTGCCCTTTCAAGGGCCGAAGTGAACAAGACCATCGAGGACCATTTCCGTGAGGTTTCGGCTGGTATCCCTTTCTTTAAGCGGGTAAAGGCGATGCACCTCACTCCATTCGAATTGCCGCGAACCGCAACCCGAAAAGTAAAGCGGCCAGAGGTCGTCGCGATGCTCACGGCTCTTGAGGAGCGGGACAAAAAGAAGACGAAGGCTGCTGTTGAATCCAAGGGTGACGACAATCTCCTCTGGATCCGAAAGGTCGTAGCAACAGTTTCCAGCCGGCCGTTATCCGATGTAGCGGTAGAAGACAAGCTCGCAGACCTCGGGTTTGATTCGCTGATGTTTGTCGAACTCCAGGCCGCGGTTGAGGATGCGGGCGGTCGAGTGCTCTCGCCAGATACTCTAAATGAGGTCCAGACCGTTCGGGAATTGTTGACTGCGGTTCAACGGATCGACCGTAGCAAGCGTCTTGCGGACGAGCCTCAGATCGAAGAGAAGAAGGAAGACGAAGAGATCTACATACCATCGCTGGTTCGGCGTATAGGTAACGCCGCGGTGGATTTTGCCCAAGAGCGTCTATATAGCAACGTCCTGGATACGACAATTGAAGGTGAGGGGAACGTACCTCAGCATGTAAACTTTATTGTCGCCCCAAACCATGCCTCGCACATAGATACAGGGCTAGTTAAAAAGGCACTAGGCAAAGATGTCGCCGAACAAACTGTGGCTGTCGCCGCCGCCGATTACTGGTTCGATACGAAATACAAACGGGCGTATATGAATAACTTCACGACTCTCGTGCCTATCGAGCGAACAGGAAGTTTGCGGCAATCGCTCCGCCACGTCACACGCATCCTAAATGAGGGCTATAACGCATTGATCTTTCCCGAAGGTACGCGTTCGGTCTCGGGTGAGATCGCCGAGTTCAAGCCCGTGATCGGATACCTCGCGCTGAACCAAAAAATAGGAATCCTCCCGATCTATATTTGGGGGACCTTTGAGGCTTATCCAAAGGGAATGACGTTGCCAAAGAAAGAGAGCATCGGAGCTAAGATCGGTGCAAAGATCGGCCGATTCCTCTCGTATGAGGAGCTTCGCGATATGACAGATGGCGTTCCGAATACCGAGGCATATCGCCTTGTGTCCGCCCGCGTCCAACACGAAGTTGAAAATATGCGAGACGGAAAGCGGGACAAGTTCGACGTTACGTCAATTAGAAAAAGGTGGAAGGCCGAGCGGCGAAAGACACGCAAGCATGAGCCTGTGATCGACGAGTGAGTAACCGTAGGAACAAGAAAGGCCCGATGCCGAGCCCTTCTTGTAACTATGCTGCGATCCGGACTATTTTTGGATGGCAGGCAGAAGTAAACCGATAAGGACCGGGATCGTCGCTGAGACGACGAGAAGTTCTATTAGGGTGAAACCCATCATACCGGATACTCGATCAAGTGTTTTCTTCATAATAATTACTCCTTTACGATCAAATTTGACGCCGTTTATCACGACATCCAAACCGTAATGCGGGGAGAGCAACGGAAAACTATCATTCGAATCTCAACCGGCATCTATATTTTACCGGACCGTCGGTGAGAGTCGGTCCTTAATAGCGATAACGCGATATGCGTCGTACCAAGATCAATAACTATGCTTAAGAAGACACTATCCGCACTGTTCCTGACCTTGTCCCTTGGTTCATTTTCCGCCGCACAGCGGTCCTCGGCTCTTAGTGTTCCCTATGAGAAATTCACGCTTCCGAACGGACTCGATGTGATCTTTCATATCGATCGATCGGATCCTGTTGTAGCGGTCTCGCTCACAGCTCACGTAGGTTCGGCGCGCGAAAGGGAGGGACGGACCGGCTTCGCTCATCTTTTCGAGCATCTGTTGTTTCTCGAGTCTGAAAATCTCGGTAAGGGCGGCCTCGATAAGCTTACGGCCCGGATCGGCGGTTCCGGCGCAAACGGCTCCACAAGTCGGGATCGGACAAATTATCTGCAGACGATACCGAAGGATGCGTTAGAGAAAATGCTATGGGCCGAAGCGGACAAGCTCGGATGGTTCATCAATACGGTGACCGAACCGGTTCTCGCCAAGGAAAAGCAGGTGGTGAAGAACGAGAAGCGACAAAGCGTCGATAACAACCCCTACGGCCACACCCAGTACGTCATCGATAGGGCCCTTTATCCGGCCGATCATCCGTACAATTGGCAAGTGATCGGTTCGCTCGACGACCTTCAGAATGCAACGCTCGAAGACGTAAAGGAGTTCTTCCGCCGCTGGTACGTGCCGAACAACGTCACGCTTACGGTCGCCGGCGACTTTGATGTCGTTCAGGCAAAAAAATGGGTGGAGAAGTATTTTGGGGAGATAAAACGTGGACAGCCCATCGCACCAATAACCAAACGGCCCGGTGTCGTGAAGGAAACGGTAAAGTTCTTCCACGAAGATAACTACGCGCGGCTTCCGGAACTTACGCTTGCCTGGCCGGCTGTC
>JAJNPX010000446.1 GCA_021155145.1 Acidisarcina sp.
ATGGATCGAGGAGCAGGTCGGGAATGCTCTGGCCAAGAAAAGATCAGAGTCCGAAGCTTCGCACGCAAGATGATTTCGTGTCGATCCGGATCACGTCAGCCCGAACATGTATCTGAACTTTTCGCTGACCCAAAGCCGTTCTTCGCTTTCGATAAGCACCTTCCACGCAAGAACGGCATACACGGTCAGGCTTACCACCAATATCGCCGCCGGCCAAAGAGAAAAGGCATTCGTAACGAATACGGCGGCAACCGGCGGCAAAAGCACTGAAAAGCCAATTATGGATTTGTAGAAATTCTTTCTCAAGGGAAATGCGATGCCTGCGATCCTTTTTGCCGCGATATTAAAGAACACTGCTGTGTAGGC
Organism: Acidisarcina sp.; assembly: GCA_021155145.1. Lineage (GTDB taxonomy): Bacteria > Acidobacteriota > Blastocatellia > Pyrinomonadales > Pyrinomonadaceae > OLB17. Next base: position 367 of record JAJNPX010000446.1, read on the forward strand.
CGCATGAAGGCTCCATGTAAGCGCAGCTCCCACCGCCCCGAAAAGACTCGTTAAGGCAACCGCGGCTGCCACATAGGGTACGAGTTCTATCCAGAATAGCTTCGCTAGAATATCGCTTCTCCCCGCTGCAAGGATCACGCTCCCCGCGATATACGCATTCAGATTCAGCAAAAGTGCGATCGTGAGAACGTAAAACGGAAACGTGCTCTCGCGGCCGAAATCTTCACCTGCCCAGATCGTAAAAAATGGCTTAGCAGCGACCCACGAGATCGCCATCAAGGGCAAAAGCGCAAACATGTTCACGCGAATGCTGCGCGTAAAGAGGTCATTCAGTCGCTCGGTAGCGCGGGACGTCAGCAGCTGCGAAAATGCGGGAACCAGCGACTGGGTCATAGCCCCTGTAAACATAGTTGCCATGTTGGCAAACGTAAACGCGACTGAATAGTACGCCAACACTTCAACCGATGTTACCTTTGCCAATATAGGCCTCTCAATATTTGCAAGCACTACAGCTGCGATCCCTGACGCAACGAGGCCACTCCCGAAGGTCAGCAGCGGACGAATGAGATCGCGCTCGAAGGTCAGGCCTCTGAGCGAAGGCAGGAGCCGGCCGGAAACGTATAGGTGACCCGACAGCGTGATCAAACTCGCAATAAGTAATACCGACACGGCCCCGACTATCCCGCCGCCGAGGTAGATAACGATCGGAGTCGCTGCAAGGCCGAGAATGCGAACGCCTGAGGTGACGAATGTATTCAGGTCCATCCGCAGCCGTGCAAGCTGCGGTGTGTTAAAAATTGCGTTCAAGAAATTGATGACAAATGTTGCAGATGCGATCTTTAGCGCCAATGATGCCTCGGAAAGAAAATGCGTGGGCACGTTCAAAAGGGTGACAAGCCACCCTGAAAGGGCAAACAGCGCGATCCCGAACGGGAGCGATGTAAGAAAGGCGATCAAGGCTGCGGTTCGGACGATCCGGGCCTCTTTTTCGAGGTCGCCTTCGGCGTAGGCTTCGGAGGCGAACTTGGTCGATGCCATCGACATTCCGAAATCGGCAAAGCCAAGATAGGCAGGAATGAGGCCGATAAGGATCAGGACTCCGTAACCCTCGGCGCCGAGCATACGGATGACAAAGGGGGTGGTGACCAAAGAAACGGCGAGGGGAGCGACCTGGCCGGCGAGCGTCCATATAGAGCCTTTGACGACCTTGGTGGTCATTCCGGCGGTGGATGGCGGTTCGTTAGGCTTGCTTGCCGGGTCGGTTATGAGGTCTGGTGTCACGGGATGTAGGCCTGGCGTCAAAAAAGCGGCGGAGCAACCTGGGGGAATCTCGGATCGGCAGCCGCTTTCCGGCTAGTATTTTTTCTTACCATTCTATAATTTACGAAAATCCCCGCCGCGGTTTCAAAGGCCCATCGCGAAATTTGCGGGACGGAGAGGTGCAAGAATCCTCGGCACCTCGCTTCGAATGCAATTTCGGCCTCCGGGAACCTTTCGGGCGGTTCTGAGGATCATTTTCTTAGTTCCCGGGATGATTTTCGGAATTCTCGGGATCATTTTCGGAGTTCTGGAAATGATCTTCAGAGTTCTCAGAATGATCTCCATAGTTCTCGGGATCATTTTCGGAGTTCTAAAAATGATTTTCAGAGTTCTCAGAATGATCTCCATAGTTCTCGGAATCATTTTCGGAGTTCTAAAAATGATCTTCAGAGTTCTCAAAATGATCTTCAGAGTTCTCAGAATCGCAATTCGATCTCCGGATCATTCTCAGAGATCGCGGTGCCGGTTCGCAGTGTCCGGGCAGATCCTGACGGGCTCACGCGGACAAAAAAGACGGATCTCCAAGGCCCGCACGCCTACGCCGTGCCGAAGGCAGCGATCTCGGCCTGGCTCGATCCGAGCAGAATTCGCAGGTCTTCGACCGAAAGATTGCGGTCTTTCGATGAGTATTCTTCGGTCAGGGCGATCTTCACATCCTGGTGGATGCGGAGTTCGGGGAGGACGGGGAGGATGGCGTAAAAGCCATCTCGTTCCTCGGTGCGAAAGCATTCTTCTTCGCTGACCATTATCTCGTGGACCTTTTCGCCGGGGCGGATGCCCGTAAACACGATGGGCAGGTCTCTATCGCCCATGAGTGCCCGGGCGACATCGACCATCTTTGCCGATGGGACCTGCGGAACAAAGGTCTCGCCGCGGTTGCCGTCATTGATCGCGGCAAATATGGTATCGACGGCTTTATCGAGCGAGAGCAGGAACCGGGTCATCTCGGGCAGCGTCACGGTAAGCGGCTTATTGTTCTGCACCTGCTCGACAAAAAGCGGCACGATCGACCCACGCGAGGCGATCACGTTGCCGTACCGCACGCACATAAAGCGGGTGTCCGGGGTGTCGCGGTTGGCCTCGATAAAGATGCGTTCCTGTAGAGCCTTAGTCATACCCATCACGTTGATGGGCTTGCACGCCTTGTCGGTTGATACGCCGATGACGAGCTCGACCGGCAGGCGGTGTTCGCGTACGGCCCGGACGATGTTCTGTGCACCGTTGATGTTGGTCTGCACGGCCTCGTACGGAAAATATTCGCACGACGGCACCTGTTTGAGCGCCGCAGCATTAAATATCACGTCGGCCTCGCGAATTGCGGCGACAACGGCCGAAGGGTCGCGTACATCACCAATTCGAAAATTCAGCAGGTCCTGCGAATTCTGATATATGACGTCGTCGGTCGCGGCCTGCTTGTGCATATATTCAAGCCGCATATAGTGCTGTTTTGCCTCATCACGCGAA
>JAJNPX010000449.1 GCA_021155145.1 Acidisarcina sp.
GCGGCGGTAATGGGCGTCGCACTCGTGGTGAGCGGATCGCGCGGCGGGCTTGTCGCATTCGTTTCCGGCATCGTGTTCCTCTTCTTGCTCACGTTTCGGGCGAGAACGATCAGGGGGACGTCACTTCGCGTCTTGCTGGTATTGGGGCTTTTGGGTGCGATCGTTGCGGGCTCGGTGTTCGTCGGCGGCGAATCATCGCTCACGCGCCTCTCGGACGAACAGGCGGCGGCCGGTACTAATGTCGATCGCCTCCACATCTGGTCGGTCACGCTAAAGATAATCGGCGGATCGTTCCCGCTTGGGATCGGCCTCGGCGGTTTCGGAGATGCATACACGCGATTTGATGCGAACAGCGGCTTTGAGCGGGTCGAGCAGGCACACAACGATCATCTTCAGGTGGTTTCCGATGCCGGGCTTCCGGGAATCCTTCTTGGAGCCATTTTTCTGTTTTTCCTGATCCGGTCCGGCGTCCGGGCCTTGCGGGCCGGGAACAGGTTCCGACGCGGCATCGGCGCCGGAGCCTTTGCGGGCCTGTTCGCGGTCCTTGTTCACAGCCTCTTTGATTTCGTTCTACATACCACCGCGATCGCGCTATTCTTTCTGGCCGTCCTGGCGATACTGGTAGCGGCCGGGTCAAGGTTCGCGGATGACATCGAGGTGGCAAAGGACTACCGCCGGGCCCGACGCGGCGCGTAGCCTAATGTGTCCAACTTGCCGGTTTATGTGCGCGTACCCGTGACTGTTATAATTCTCTGTTAAAGCGAGCAGAACCTGTGAGGTGAAACCCTTATGATCGAACGTGAACAGATCGAGATGGACGTGGTCTTCGTCGGTGCCGGCCCGGCAAATCTTGCCGGCGCCCTCTGGCTGAAACGAAAGCTCGCCGAGCACGATGAACTTGTCGAGCGGGGCCTCAGATCGGGCACAAAGATCGGCGAGATCGAGATCGGAATCGTAGAAAAAGGGCCATTCGTCGGCGCGCACATTCTGAGCGGGGCAGTTATGGACCCGATCGCGATCCGCGAACTGATGCCTGATTTTCTCGAGCAGGGTTGTCCGGTCGATTCCGTGGTCACCGAAGATGCATTCTGGTACCTGACCGAAGGGAGCGCGATAGACGCGCCGCTCGTACCGCCGCCGTTAAAGAACAAAGGTAAGTACATCGTATCGTTAAGCAGGATCTGCGAGTGGCTTGGCGAGAAATGCGAGGAAGCCGGTATAAACATCTTTCCGGAATTCCCGGCGTCCGAGCTTTTGTACGACACCGATTCCGACCGGGTCCTAGGCATCCGGACCGGCGACAAAGGTGTCGATAAGGAAGGCCGCCCGAAAGATAATTTTGAGCCCGGCGTCGATCTTCTCGCAAAGGTGACGGTCCTCGGCGAGGGTTCGAGGGGTTCGCTGGCAAAGCAGGCGATGTCGCGATTAGGCCTGATGGACGGCAAGGAGCCGCAGGTGTTCTCGATCGGCGTCAAAGAGCTTTGGGAAGTCCCGGAAGGCGCGTTTCCGCAGGGGAAGGTCGTCCACACCCTCGGGTTCCCGTCCGATACCGACACCTACGGCGGCGGCTGGATCTATGGAATGAAGGACAACGTCGTCAGCATCGGGTACGTCACCGGGCTCGATTACAAAGATCCGGAGATCGATCCGCACGCGGAGTTTCAGAAGTTCAAAACGCATCCGAAAGTGGCCGCCGTGATCGCCGGCGGTAAAATGATCAAGTACGGGGCAAAAACGATCAATACGAGCGGTTATTGGACGATGCCGAAGCTCTATTCGGACGGTTTGCTGCTCGTCGGGGATACAGCTTCATTCCTTAACGGCCAGCGGATAAAGGGAATTCACACCGCGATGAAATCGGGAATGCTTGCGGCCGAGACCATCGTCGACGCACTCGGCCACGGCGATACGTCGGAAGTGCATCTCAAACATTATGCTGAAAAGGTAAATCTCAGCTGGATCTACGACGAGCTTCACCCGGTGCGGAATTTTCATGCGTCGTTTCAAAAGGGCCGCTGGTCGGCGCTGATCAACACAGGCCTGCAGTATCTCACGCGCGGCCTTGCGTGGGGCTTCATGCCAAAGGAGCATCACATCGCCGGCCACGAACGAATGGAGACCCTGGACGAGTATTACAACGGCGACCGCCCCGATTCGTTCGGACCAAGCGATCATCTGAAATTGGAGAGATACGGATCGGTGCCGTTCGATAAAGAGGTCACTTTTGACAAGGTCACCGATGTTTACCATGCCGGCGTCGCGCATAATGAGGATCAGCCGTCTCACCTGCACGTTCTGGATACGGAGATCTGCGCGACCCGATGCACGGAGGAGTACGGAAATCCATGCCAGCGGTTCTGCCCCGCCGCGGTGTACGAGATGGTAGAAGCTGCCGACGGGCGCCGCGAATTAAAGGTCAATTTCTCCAACTGTGTCCATTGCAAGACGTGCGACATAATGGACCCCTATCAGATAATCAACTGGGTGACACCGGAGGGCGGCGGCGGCCCGAACTACAAGGGAATGTAGCCTGGCTTCGCAGCGTGAAAATTCGGATGCCGCAGGATCGGCAGCCGATGCGACGAACAGACAGGCAAGACGAGAACAAATGAAAAAGCCGCCCGAGTTGAGCGGCTTTTTTCGTCTGCAGGGGTTGTATCCTTATTCTCGGTCGAGGATCTTAAAATTCACTTTCTTTTCCTCGAGTTCGCGCATCGCGACGCGGGTCGCCTTGTGCTTACGCGTATCGATCTCGGTTCTCGAAAGAGCCCCACGCTGCAGCTGCTTGCTGCGTTGTGCTGCCAATAAGATCATCCGGTATTTAGAATCGATAGCAGGTGGATCGATCACTTCGTCGATCTCGTCGGTCTCAAATGCTTCAGCGGTCTCTTGGGCCATATTTTAGGGCTGTTTCTCCGTCGTTCAAGTTTTCGATCGCTCGAAACTATCCAGTATACCCTGGATTCGCTCTGCTTGTCTATAACGCTTTTGCCGTTCGGCGATAATAATGGCCGCGAGTTTTTGCGAAGCCGCATCGATCTCGTCGTTGACGACGACGTAATTGAAGTGCGTGTACTCTCTGACCTCATCCAGAGAGTTTCGCAATCGAAGCTCCAGATCGCTTATCTGCTCGGTCGCGCGTGCGATCAGCCGTGCCCGCAGCGTCTCGAACGACGGCGGCATTATAAAGATGCTCACCGAGTCCGGCACCTTTGCCATTACCGAATCGGCACCCTGCACATCGATCTCCAGGATCACGTCATCGCCCGTGGATGTGATCTTGTCGATCAGTTTAAGTGATGTTCCATACAGGTTGCCGTGGACCTCTGCGTATTCCAGAAAGCCGCCGTCACTGATCTCGCTCTGAAATTCTTCGGCCGTAACGAAGTGGTATTCCCGCCCATTCTCCTCGCCCGGACGCGGGGCCCGCGTCGTAAGAGAGACCGAATAGCCAAGGTGCGGAACACTGGCGAGCAGCTCCTTTATGAGCGTGCCCTTACCACCTCCTGAGGGCGACGAAATGATTATCAAAGTGCCTTTCATTTACTCGATATTCTGGACCTGCTCCCTTATCTTTTCAATGTCGCTCTTGATCTGCAGGGCGTTTTCCTTGACGGTCATATTGCCGGTCTTCGACGTGATCGTATTGGCCTCGCGGTTCAACTCCTGCGTGAGAAAGTCGAGGCGCTTGCCGACCTCTTTCTCTTCGTTCATTATCGCCCGAAAGTGATCGATGTGTGATCTCAGCCGCGTGATCTCTTCCGAAATGTCCGACCGATCGGAGAGGTACGCGACCTCCTGTGCGAGCCGCCCCTGATCCAGCTCGATCTGCGAATCGCTTTTGGAGAGCATCTCGGTTATCCGCCTGGTGAGCCGCGTTCGATACTCATCGGCGACACCTGCCGATTCCGACTCGATCGGCACAAGGCGCTTTTCGATATCGCCGATCATCGAAACGAGTTCGTTCTTGAGCAGGTCGCCTTCCTTGAGACGCATCTTCTCGAGGTCATCGAGAGCGTCGGAAAGTGCATTCTCGACCGCCGATAGGAAGTCGGGGCTCAGTTCGCTCTTTTTCGGGATCAGGACGTTCGGGAGACGGGCGATCAGATTGAGGTCGGGTTCGCCGGAGAGCGAGAATTCCACCTGCATCTTTCGCATAGCGGAGAGAAAGCCGTTGATCATCGGGCGGTTGATCTCGTAGTTTATCTCGTCGCTGCGGTCGTACTGCAGGTTCACTTCAACTCTGCCGCGTGAAAGGCGCTCGCCGATCATGCGTTTGATCGTGCCCTCGATCGCCTGCAGTTCGCCCGACAGCCTCAGATTCACGTCGAGAAAACGATTGTTCACCGTTTTCAGTTCGACATCGACCGAGAACAGGTCATTCGAAACCGAGCCGCGTCCAAATCCAGTCATTGACTTCATGATCTTATTCTTCCTTTATTCTCACGATCCGACGGCCTCGATGCCGTCCGAAAACTGCAGTTCAAACAGCCGCCGATATCGGCCGTCGCCCTCGAGCAATTCCGAGTGGGTGCCGGATTCGACGATCTTTCCCCTGTCCATGACGACGATCCTGTCGGCTTTCCGCACCGTCGAGAGGCGATGTGCGATGACGATCGAGGTACGGTTCGTCATGAGATTTTCGAGGGCCTTCTGGACGAGCATTTCAGACTCCGTATCCAGGGCCGACGTTGCTTCGTCGAGAATGAGTACCGGGGCGTTCACTATCACCGCCCGGGCGATGGCGATTCGCTGCCGCTGCCCGCCGGAGAGAAATGTGCCCCGTTCGCCCACGATCGTGTCGTAACCGGCAGGCTGTTCTTCGATAAAGTCGTCCGCAAACGCTATCCGTGCGGCCTCTCTCACCTCTTCGTCGGTGGCGTCGGGTTTGCCGTACGCGATGTTATATCGGATCGATTCGTTAAAAAGAACCGTCTCCTGTGTGACCAGGGCGATCTGGCGATGAAGGCTCTTGATCTTTGCATCGCGAAGGTCGATGCCGTCCCAAAGGATCACTCCCTCGGTCGGATCGTACAATCGCTGAACGAGCTTGATCAGGCTCGATTTGCCGCTGCCGCTTTCACCGACCAGCGCGATGACCGACCCCTTTTCGACAACGAGCGAAACGCCGTCGAGTATCTTTCGCTCGTCGCCCTGATAGCTGAACGAAACGTTCCGCAGCTCGATCCTGTCATTGAGAGGCAGAAGTTCGACCGCATCCGGACTTTCGGGCAGCACCTCGTTCTGGTCGAGCACATCCCAAACGTCTTTTGCGGCGGCAAATGCCTTGCTGATCTCGTTATGCTGTCGCGAGATCTTTCGCATCGGATCGTAGCTTCTAAAAAGGAAATACATGAACCCGAAGAACTCTGCGGCAAGAAGTCGGCCGGCACTGATCTCGCGAAGCCCGAAATAGAGCAGGACCAAAAGCGCTATATAGCCGATGATCTCTATGGTCGGAGGCGAGATGGCGGCGAGACGGCCCGACCGCAGATTTGCTTTGGCGATGATACGGGCCACGCGTTCGAACCTCACGTTCTCTCGCTCCTCGGCTCCATATGCCTTTACGATCGTCTGGTTTGAGAGCGTTTCCTGTGCCGTATCGGTGAGCAGCTTGTTCCCTTCGAAAGATTCTTCGGCAAATCGCCGTAGGCGCTTGCTGAACTTGGTCGTGAGAAGTCCGAGTATCGGGCCGATCAGCATCGCCCCGAGCATCAGCCGCCAGTTCAAATAAAATGCGGCTCCGAGCAGAAAGGCAAGTATCAGCGACTCCCGCAATACGTCGCGAAGGTTGGCCGACACCGCTTGCTCGATCGCCGAGCAGCTGACCACGATACGCGAGACCAGATAGTTCGTTCGATGTTTTTCAAAGAAAGATGCCGGCTGGCGCAAAAGGTGATCGTAAAGCTGGCGGCGAAGATCGAGTACCGCCGACTGGCCGATCTTTGCCATCAGGTACGATGAGAAGTATTCGGCGACGCCTTTGCCGATCGAGAACGTGATGAGCAGAGCGGCGATCACGACCCATGCGCCGAACCAATCGTCTTTCGGGACCAGGCTGTGAAGGTCGAAGGGGGCCTTGGCCTCGGCGCCGCTCAGGGGCATGAACTGTTCGAAAAGCGGGATGAGCAACGCACCGGTCGCCGTCTCGAACGCGGCCACGAGTATCATCGCGAAAAAGGCGGCGACGAACGTCAGCCAGTGCGGCTGTACGTATCTGAGAAGTCGTTTGAACTCGTGCATTTCAGAGCGGCGGCAAAAGCTTAAATATAGTGAATCGCCGTAAGGTTGTCCAAACGGTTATGTTTGCAACTCGACAGATCAATGTGGCATCTTTTTCTTAACGCCAGTCTCTCGGAGAAAAATATGTCAACAATTTCAGTTTCAAAGATCGTCTCGACGTTCGCCTTTATATTTTCGCTTTCGCTCGTATCGCTTGCTCAGGTTGATGTTCCGCGGCGCACGACCGCCATCACCTACCCGCTTGACGAGCTGGTAATGGTGAATTTCCGCGGGACCACGCGTTACCCTCGGATGAAGGGCGAAGCAAGGATAAAGCGGACCAGCCGAAACGGGACGGAGATAGAACTGAGCGTCTCGAAAATGCCGAGGCCTTTCGAACTCGGGCGAGGGTTCGCGACATATGTATTGTGGGCGGTATCGCCCGATGGGCAGATCGATAATCTCGGCGAGATCAAACGCAGGGGCTTTTTCGAATTCGATTCCAAGATCAGCGTTACGACGCCGCTTCAGACATTCGCGCTGATGATCACCGCGGAGCCGCACTTTCTGGTAAAACGGCCGAGCCAGGAGATCATGCTCGAGAACCTGAATCCGTACACGCTTAGCGGGCGGCGGATCGATACGACTCCCTCGGTCCAGTATTTCGGCAACTCGAGCGACTTTTTCCGCGATGCGAGAACGCCGGAGATAGCCGAGATAGATTACTCGAAGACACCGTCCGCCATTCTCCAGGCAAAGCAGGCAGTCGCGCTCGCAAGGTTTGCAGGGGCCGAACGCGATGCCGCTGACGATCTGAGCGAGGCCGAGACGCTTCTTACCAACGCCGAGGAATCCTGGAAGGCGGGGCGAAAAGAAGAAGATGTTGACATCACCGCCCGCCGAGCCATAAGCACAGCGGTCAAGGCCGAGAATACGGCCATCGTAAGAAAACAAGCCCGTGAAAAGCGTAATGAACAGGCACGAAGCGATGCCGAGATCCGGCGGGCCGAAGATAAATTCGCTGACGCTCAGGCGGAGATCGCGGAACTGAGACGTCAACTCGATGCCGAAACGCGCGCCCGCGAACTCGCCCAACGCGATGTCGCGAACTTTTCCACACAGGCACGAGACCTCAGGGCCGAGAACGGCCGTCTGCGCGAAGAACTTGGCCGTGTCAAGGTCGAAGCGGACAGCGCCAAGGCAAAGGTCGCGGCGATCGAACAGGCGAACCGGGAAGCCGAAGAGCAGCGTGAGCGCGACGCGAAGCTGCAAAGCCTGAGGGCAAATGAGAATTCGCTTATCGACGCGCTAAAGCGTTTCGGGACGGTGACCAAGACCGAACGAGGCATCGTGCTCACGCTGGCCGAAACCTATTGGAGCGGTCCGCGGGCATCCACGTTTGCACCGATAGCAACCTCCCGCCTGACATCTCTCGGTCAGCTGCTGGTAGACAATCCCGACTATCGCGTTCAGATCGAATCCCATACGGATGCGACCGGTGAACCGGAAGCTCTTGAGAGTCTCACGACCCAACGTTCACGGGCGATCGCGGAACGTTTGAACCAGCTCGGCGTTGCCGAAACACGCATCGATCCGCGCGGAATGGGCGCGAGCCTTCCGATCGCTCCGAACACCACGAGGGCGTCAAAGGCCAAGAACCGGCGTGTGCAGATGATCTTCGTTCCGGTGATCTGATCACGCCGCTGAACTCTGCTATGCTCAGTCGGGCAGGACCTGTATCCTGTCCGGCGGCAGGCCTACCATGCACTCGTCACCGGCGTTCAAACCTACCAGCCTGTTAACCATCGCCTCAAGCCTCATACCGCTGCAATCCAGTTGGACGTAGGTGATCGGGCCGAGGAACTCTGCCGAGGCGATCGTGGCCTTGAGTAGGTTGTCTTCGGGAAATGAGGCTCCAAAGCTTATCACGACCTGTTCGGGGCGGATCGCGAGGAATACGTCCTTGTGAATCGGCCCAAGCCTGCGAAGGTCGGCCTTTTGGGTAAAGAGTCGGTAACCGCCCTCGATGGTCTGAAACTCCGGCATCTCCGACTTTGACGATGTAAGCCTCCGAGCCTTGAGGATGTTATTTCGCCCTGTGAATGTCGCGACCATCCGATTCGCCGGTTCGTGGTAAAGGGTCTCGGGCGGACCGATCTGCTGGATATATCCCTCTGAGATGATCGCCGACCGATCGCAGGCAAGAAAGGCATCCGCAAAATCCGGTGAAGCGAATATGACGGCACGGCCTCGCCCGGCCGCATCTCGCATTCCATTATTGATCAGCTTTCGCTGCCCGCTGTCCGTTCCGTTGAAGGGGTCGATGAGAAAGACCGGCCCGGAGGCCTTCTCGATGCTTTTCATCGTTAGGGAGGATCTGTCGTGGTGGGCTTTTCGGCCGCCGAAAAGACGCGCTAAGAGCGAACCGGAACCATTGGCTGAAGCCTCGCCGGGCGATAAATGGCGGACCACCT
>JAJNPX010000481.1 GCA_021155145.1 Acidisarcina sp.
GGTCATCCAAAAGTGCGTCTATCTCGCGTACTACCGGCGCATCGAAGCTCGCCGCTGCGGCTATCGCACCGCCGAGGGCAGAGGCAGCCCCGTTTCCGTTCAACGATTTAACGGATTCTGCCTCACGGATCGGGACGGCCAGGAGCGGAAGGATCTCATCCCATTCGGCCTCGTCCACCTTTTCGACCGTGACCATCTTGTCCATGTAGAACACGGAAACGACGTCTCCCACATCGAATATCGCCTTGGCAAGCGGATTGACCGCGGCCGAATCCGCACTATCGAAAGAATGCGACGTCCCGGCCGAGACAGGCTCCTTTAGGATGAACTTTACGGCGTTGGGATTAGGTGTTTCCTGGATGTCAGCGATCTTAGGCATACTTCAGAGAATTCATCTCAAACCATAATTTTAGCAATCCTTACATTTTTGTCAACATTAGACTCGGGCGCGCAGAACGCGGGCGAAGTGTGTATCGCCGGATACACGCTTGCCCGCATTCCTGTTTCGACGTTAGTCCGACCGCAGCCCAAAGCTGCATTATTCGGTAATGTGAATATCCTCTTTCTTATTGACCCGCCCAGAAAGAAAAACGCCGCCCAAACCAACAGTTGCGATGAGGAACACAATTGCCGCAACCAATGCAAGTGTATTGTTGCTGTTGATATATGTATAGATACTGAATATCGTTACCAACAGCGAAACGAAAGCCAACAACCCGTACAGCATAAAAATCACCTCCGATCGTCAGAAAATATAATTGCGAAGTATGCGGGCATCTCCCGAACTTCAAAAAACGACGTAGAACGATTCTGTCTGTAAAACTAACACACGGAACGGCTTGGAACGCCCTAATCTTAAACCCATTCAAATGCAAAGGCAAGCTTCTTAACGGTACTTATACGCCTCGGGAGAGGCTAGTGTACTTTGGTTTCTGCCAATCGGGCGGATAGTATCCGCGGAACTCCCTGCAGGTCTGCCAGAAGATCAACTGTGCCCCACGCTCCGGTCTCTGTCATTCCGCGAACTTTCTCGGATTGGCCAAAACCGATCTCGACCAGCAAGTACCCGCTCGGCTTAAGATGCTCTGGCGCTCCGCCGACGATGCGCTCAATGATCGTCAGTCCCGTTTCCCCGTCGGTGAGGGCCAATACAGGTTCATGGTCGCGAACCTCGGGCTGAAGGCCATCCAGATCCGACCTCGGTACATAAGGCGGGTTTGAAACAATAAGGTCGAACCTCTCGGGGCCGACATCCGAGAAAACATCAGATGGGCACAGACGCAAGCGCCCATTGACACCGTGCATCGATGCGTTCTGCTGGGCAACCGCGATCGCACGGTCTGAGATGTCTATGCCCAGGCCGCTCGCTGCGGGACAGTGCTTCAAGATCGCGATCGAAATACAGCCGGAGCCGACGCCGATCTCCAGAATTGAAGTCGGCCTTGTCGTCCCGATGATCTCGATCGCACGTTCGACAAGAATTTCCGTCTCGGGCCGCGGAATAAGTACATCCGGATTCACCACAAGATCAAGCCCGTAAAACTCTTGCTTTCCGACGATATACTGGAGGGGTTCGCGTCTTGATCTCCGTAGAACGACCGAGCCGAACAATTCTTGCTCACGGAGGTTCAGCTCATATTCAGGATGAGCGATAAGGAAGGCACGGTCACGCCCGAGGGCAAATTGCATGAGCGACACGGCCTGGCGCCCGGCATCGGGGACGTTGGAACCTTGAAGAATTTCTTCCGCTTGGCTCAGAAGAACTGCGATCGTGGACATGGTCTTCTCAGGGGCGTCCGTCGGAAAGGCGACTCGTCACACGGGCCGGAACCCCGGCAACGACCGTATCCGCCGGGACGTCCTTTGTCACAACAGCACCGGCCCCGATCATCGCGTTCTCACCAATTACTACCCCGGCGACGATCGTGACCCCTGAGCCGATACTCGCACCTTGTCTGACTTTCGTCGGGACGACCTGCCAGTCCGCATCGCTCTGCAAGGTTCCGTCAGAGGTCGTCGCGCGCGGATATTTGTCGTTGGTGAAGATCACCCCGTGGCCGACGAAGACGTTGTCCTCGATATCCACACCTTCGCAGATGAACGAATGGCTGGATATCTTGCAGTTTCGGCCGACCCTGGCGCCGCGCTGTATCTCAACGAAAGCACCGATCTTTGTGCCGTCGCCGATGGAACACTGATAGGCGTTGACGAACCCGAATATCTTTACGTCCCTGCCGAGTTCGACCTCGATAAGGCGAATGCAATTCTCCTTTAGATACTCCTCGGTAAATATGGTCGATTCAGTCATTGCTTAACGGGACAAGCATCCCTTGATTCTTGATCGAAAGTTCCGATGCCTCGAGAATTCGGACGACATTGATGCCCGACTGCCCGTCCGTAGTCGGCCGCTTTTTCTCTTTCACGCAGTCGACAAAATGCCTGGTGCCAACCGCCAACGCTTCGTCCTGTTCGAGTTTGGGCGACACCATATCGCCGGTTCTGTACTGAACGAGGGTATTGTAAACGCCCTCACGGGTCGTTACATCAATGCCCTTGTCATATATCTTCACCTTTTCGCTTGCCTCAGTGTCGTCGTAGACGATCATCGATCGTGTACCGCCGATAAGTGTCTTTCTGATCTTTAGCGGTGCAAGCCAGTTAACGTGAAAATGGGCTATCAGGTCACTCTCAAAAGTTAGCGTAAGGTAGGCGATATCCTCGAGGCCGTTGCCGACATGACAGCTTCCGATCGCGGAGACAGCGACCGGTTTTTCCTCAAGCAGATAATCCATGATCGAAAGGTCGTGAGGGGCGAGATCCCAAATCACGTTGACGTCGTGCTGAAAGAGCCCAAGATTTACACGGACCGAATCGAAATAGTAGATGTCGCCCAGCCGTCCCGATGTGATGATCTCCTTCATTTTTCGGACCGCGCCTGTGTATATGAACGTATGGTCCACAAACAACGTGAGCCCCTTGGCCTCGGCCAGTTCGACCAATTCCCGGGCTTCGGCAACGCTCGAGGTGATCGGCTTCTCGATAAAGCAATGTTTACCAGTGTTGAGTGCGAGTTTCGCGATCTCAAAATGCGACGATACCGGAGTGGCGATCGCAACAAGGTCGATATCCGGCCTGGCGATGACATCGATGTGGTCCGAGGAGGTCTCGATCCCCGGAAACTGTCTCCGCATCCGGTCGAGCCGCGATGCATCCTTGTCACATGCAACAACGCCCTCGATGTCGTCCAAAGACAAAAAATTCCGAATAAGATTCGGCCCCCAATATCCGGCACCAATAACGGCGGCTTTCATCCGTTTCAATGGCCTCCCCGCCCGAGCAACATCACTGGGATGGTTCGAAGTATTATTTTAAGATCGAAAAGCGGAGACATATTCTCAATATAAAAGAGGTCCAGTATAACCATATCGTTGAAGCCGACGGCGCTTCTTCCCGACACCTGCCATAGCCCGGTGCAGCCCGGTGTGATCGAAAGGCGGCGGCGATGCCAGGGCTGATATTTCTCAAGTTCGTAGGGTAAGCACGGACGCGGGCCGACGAGGCTCATATCACCCTGAAGTACGTTCACAAGCTGCGGCAGTTCATCCAGACTCGTTTTCCGAAGAAACTTGCCGACCTTTGTCACCCTCGGATCATTGACGATCTTCTTCACGTTCGACGTATCTGTCTCGGGCGATTCCTGGATAAGTCTGTCGACGAACTCGCGATGGGCCGTATCGTCGTTGCCGACGTACATTGTGCGGAATTTATAGAAATCGAAGGGACGGCCGCCCTTCCCGATCCGCGTATGCTTGTAGAGGATAGGCCCGTTTGACGAGAATTTGATAAGCAATGCGATAACCAGAAGCGGGATCGAAAGGATAACGAGTGCCAGAACAGACAACACGACGTCGAGCACCCGCTTATATACAGAGAACAGGACACTCTCGTAATTCTG
>JAJNPX010000506.1 GCA_021155145.1 Acidisarcina sp.
TCTCGATCTATTCGCATGGCCCGGGCTTACAAATCAATGGGGATGTGCGCAGGCGTCGATGGATGTGACCGCGGTACGCAGTATCGCGTTCCCGCCCTTCGCACAAGGTGAGATGAACGTCGCCCCGCTCGGAGCCGGCGGCGAACTTTTGACTGGAGTTCTTTATGTTGACGGCGAATATTTTGCTTCGACGAAAACTCCGATCGAGTTTGTGTGGCAGCCGGATCGGGTTGAGCGCCGGTCGGTGTACAAGGGGCTTGAACTGAAGAGCACGATGGTGGTGCCGTTCAGGACGATGTCGGTCGCGGTCAGGTTCACGGTCTCGAACATGACCAAGGCCCGCCGCAAGACCGAGATCAAGTTCGCGATAAACGGCGGAGCAACGAAAAGCGTGAAGCCCTGGAACGCGGCCTATTCTCCCGGCGAATACGATAACGAGCGCACCATCGATCCTGGCCGAAACGCGGTGTTGTGTAAATCTAGGCATACAGAGGCTTATGTGCTCCAGGGTTCGTCGCCAAAGCCAAAACAGCTTGAGCGATCGTGGATCGTGTACGAGTTCGACCTCAGGCCGGCCGAGTCGGCCTCGATCGTTTTTGTGAATTCGCTAGGTGAATCGGCGGCCGCCGTCCAGCGACAATACGACGCGATCGTAAACGATTTCGACACCGCCGCGAGGGCTACGACCGAAGAGTGGAACCGTCAGCTAAAGGCTGCATTCACGCCCAACAATGACGTTTTTTCGGGCCATGTGCCTACGCTCGTAACGTCCGATGACTCGGTAAAGCGTATCTACCATTCGGCCGTGATGAGTGCCCTCTACTTTCGCCGCACGTCGCCGCACTCCGTTTACGGCACAACCTACGTAACACTGATGCCGCGTTATTGGGAGACGACGACGTTTCTCTGGGACATTTCATTGTCCGCCATGCTGCTGTCGATGCTCGACCCCGAGATACTCAAGCGGATGATGGAAACGTGGATGCAGCTCGACGTGTACAAGCATTTCGGTACCGAGTTTCTCACCGGAGCCGGTGTTGGGCCGTGGTATTCCGTCAACGACTATGCAATGTCGCGGATGGCAAAAGAGTATCTGCGATGGACGGGCGACCGCGCCTGGCTAGATAAGGTCGTCAACGGAAAAACCGTCTACGAGACGCTTTTGACGTACGCCGAGCACTGGCGTTCTCTCGATACGAACAAGCATGGACTCGCCGATTATGGTGGCGTAACCAATTTACTGGAAGCTGTTTCTTCTTATGTTCATGAGGTGGCAGGATTGAATGCGGCAAACGTACACAATCTGCGATTTGCCGCTGAACTCGCCGAGCACAAAGGCGACCGGACAAGGGCCCAGGCATTTCGGAATGAAGCTACGGAACTGGGTAAACGCGTTCAAGAATTGTATGTTCCCGGCAAGGGTATCTGGAAATGCAAGTTGCCGGACGGCACGTATAATGAAGTGCATCACTGTTATGATTTCGGGGTTACTTTGATGACCATCGGAGACCTGATGTCGTCATCGCAGAAGAAAGAAATGGTCGAATTCTTCAAGCGTGAATTGAAGACGCCGACATGGATGCGCGCTCTTTCAACACGCGATCTGGATGTGACATTCAGCATAAGACCTGACCACCAGTGGACTGGGGCATATTGCTCATGGCCGGCTCTTGCCCTCAGTGGACTCTACGTCGCAGGTGAAGGGGAACTTGCCCATGAATGGATGAAGGGGTTGGCCAGGTCGGCAATGCAGGGGCCATACGCACAGGCGAATTTCGCCGAGACCTTCCATCCGCCGGAAGCTAATGGCGGGGCGATCAAGACCCCGTCGGATCAGCCGTACATCAACGACTGGGCTTGCGTCTCAGGATGTAACTATCTCGAGCCGATCGTCGATTCGCTATTCGGCATCAACGCGGGCCTGTTCGGATCGATCACGTCGAAACCGCAGTTCGGCCCGTTCGACGGTAAGGCAGAGTTGAGGAACATCAACTATCAAGGCAAGCGCTATGTCGCCGACAAGAACGGCGTCCGGGCTGTGTAGGACAATTCACCGCCGAGACGCCGAGACGCCGAGGTAGGAGAGGAAGTATCTTAAGGGGCTCGCCCATATATCCTCGGCGTCTCTGCGGTTAAGAATATGAAAAGATTTCTATTACTGTTGCCACTCTTACTGGTCAGTTCGATCGCGGCCCAACACAAGACGACGCCCTCTCTCCTCGAGATCGGCGACCGTTACTGGATGCAGCCGGACGTCGTTTACGGCAGTGCGAACAACACGCCGCTCAAACTCGACATCTGGTATCCGCGCGACAATCCGAACCCGACGCCGACCGTCGTTTACATTCACGGCGGCGGCTGGATCTTCGGCTCAAAGGAAGGTGCGGTCTATCAGCTGCTGCCATATCTCGAACGTGGATGGCGTGTAGTGAACGTCGAATATCGGATGGCCGGGAATTCGCTCGCACCCGGCTCGGTCGAGGACACGAGATGTGCGCTTCGATGGATCTATCGCAATGCGGTGCAGTGGAAATTCGACACGTCAAAGATAATTCTTACTGGGCACTCCGCCGGCGGACACCTTTCGTTGATCACGGGAATGCTCCCCGACGGAACACCCCTCGACAACCGGTGCTATGCCGATGCAAAGTACGGGGATGTTCCTATCAATGTCGCGGCCATCGTAAACTGGTACGGCATTTCGGACGTGAATGACTTAATTCAGGGGCCGAATCTTAAGAACTACGCGGTAATGTGGATGGGCTCGCTCCCGAATGCGAATGAGGTGGCCAAGAGCGTTTCCCCGCTCACGTACGTCAGAGCCGGCCTTCCACCGATCATTTCCATCCACGGCGATAAGGACGACGTTGTGCCTTATTCGCAGGCGACGCGACTGCACGATGCCCTGAAGAAGACTAATAACGTCGAACGCCTCGTGACGATCGAAGGCGGAGGCCACGGGATGTTTAACAAAGAGCAGTATACGAAAGGCTACGATGCGATATGGAGATTCTTGAAGGAAGTTAAACTCGATCAATGAAGATCACTGACATAAGGGCCACGACGGTTACCGTACCTCTGGAAGCTCCGTTGCGGCATGCTGCGGGCTGTCACTGGGGAAGATTTGTGCGAACGATCGTCGAGGTTGAGACTGATGAAGGCATCACCGGGCTCGGCGAGATGGGCGGAGGCGGCGAATCGGCCGAAGCTGTATTTCGCGCGATGAAGCCGTACCTTGTCGGGCACGATCCGATCCGGCTTGAGGAGATGCGATTCAAGATCGCGAACCCGACCGCGTCGCTCTACAACAACCGCACGCAGATACTTGCTGCGTTGGAATTCGCGTGTCTCGACATTATCGGCAAGAAATGGGGTGTGCCCGTTTACGACATCCTCGGCGGCAAATTGCAGGATGAGGTGCCTTTTGCTTCGTACCTGTTTTTCCGTTATCCGAATCCGAAAGACGGGAGCGGAGAAGTTAGGACCGTCGATCAACTCGTCGCACATGCAAAAGACTTGAGAACAAAGCACGGCTTCTTTGCCCACAAGCTGAAGGGTGGCGTGTTCGATCCGGTCTATGAATTGAAGTGTTATCGGGCGGTCGCAGAAGAACTTGGGAGTGGAACAAAAGACGGCGATTGCTTTCGGTTCGATCCGAACGCCGCGTGGTCCACCGAGCAGGCGATCTGGTTTGGTCAGCAGATCGAGGACATCAACAACGACTATCTCGAAGATCCGGTTTTCGGCCTCCACGGAATGCGTCGGACCCGTGAGAAGGTGCGAATGCCCATCGCGACGAACACCGTCGTAGTTAATTTTGAACAGCTTGCGGCAAACGTGCTCGACACGGCTTGCGACGTGATCCTGCTTGACACGACTTTTTGGGGCGGCATCCGGCAATGCGTAAAAGCCGCGGGCGTTTGCGAGACTTTCCAACTCGGCGTTGCCGTCCACTCGTCCGGCGAACTCGGCATTCAACTCGCGTCGATGCTTCATCTTGGAGCCGTTATACCGAATCTTTCATACGCCGCGGATGCCCATTATCATCATCTAACTGACGACATTATCGAAGGCGGCTTGATGAAGTATGAGAACGGTAAGATCCGAGTGCCGGATAGCCCGGGCCTGGGCGTTACGCTCGACCGCGACAAGCTTGGCGAATATTCCGAACTCTACAAACGCCTTGGCGGATACAGTTACGATCAGGACCCGCTTCGGCCGGGTTGGACGCCCACCGTCCCCAACAATCGCTGGGCCGATCCGAACGACGACCGCCGGCCTGAGATACCATATTAAGAAGTTATGAAGCAGTTATTTTGCAGCGCCTTTGCGCTCGTCTTGCTCACCCACACCGTTCTTCCGCAATGCGACATCACCGTCGGCAAGGGCGAATCAGCGAAGGACTGGAACGATATCTTCACTCGCAACGGCCCGGGCTGGACCGGCGCCGACACGACCGTTTCGATCGAACTACCAAACGGTGATTCGGCATTCTTTTTCTCCGATTCATTCATTGCCGAAGATCCGGCAAAGCCCGGCGATGGCAGCGTTCAGGTTAACGCCAACGGGCTTCGCACGCGTCAGCCGAACTGCCTGCCGCCGTTCTGCGGACCGAAGCCCGAGGTAATTCACTATGTCTACAACAGCATCGTCATTCGCTCGAAGGACGGCACGATGCGAACTTTGACCGGACCAAAAGACAAGAACGGCTATTCGACCACGTACTTCAAACCAAAGAGCGACGATCCGAACCACATGTATTGGCTCGGCGATCCGTTCTTCGTGAACGTCGGCGGCAAGAAGAAGATCTGGATGTTCCTGAACGAGTGGGACGTTGCGCGGCCGTTCGACAAGAGCTTCTGGATCAAATACCGTGCGCAGGCAGTGGCGCAGATGGATGCCGATACGCTCGCTATTGAGAAGATCATCGATCTCAAGAACAAGACCGACGACGCCGTCTGGGGCATCTCGCTCTGGGTGAACGAGCGTGACGAGCTTTACATCTATGGCATGCGGAACGAGGGCGACATTAAAACCGAGAAGAAGTCGACCCTTGCGATGGCCGATAAATTCAAGAAGCTCTACATCGCCAAAGTCGACGCGTCTAAGGGTCTGGAACACGCCGTCGATCTGAAGAACTGGACCGCGTGGGATGGCAAATCGTTCTCGAAGAACCTCAGCAAACGCAAGTCGATCATCCCCGAAAAGGACAGCATCAGCGACGAGCTAACCGTCCGCCGACTAAACATCAACGGCAAGCCGACGTTCGTGATCGTTACGTTTGACACATCGGTCGGTTACTCGGATTGGAAGGATCTTTATCTCTACTCCGCGTGCGAGCCGCAGGGGCCGTTCACCACAAAGCATCATTTCTACACGACACCGACCGCCGGCAACACGAAACTGCCCGGAATGACCGAGGGCCAATCACTCCAAAGCGGCATGAGCGTCTATAATCCGCATATGCACCCGCAGTTTATCCGGGACGGCAAGATGCTCGTTTCGTACAACAGTAATCTGCCGTTCGGCTCGAAGCCCGGTGATTCGATATATGCTGATTTTTACCGCCCGCGGTTCGTATGGGTGCCGATCGCAGGGCTGCAAAAGTAATGAAACTCGTTTGTTTTAATCCGAAAAATGTCTCGCATTCGGGCGAGCGTCGATACCGCATCGGGGCGACGGTCGATGGCGATCAGATCGCCGATCTTACGCCGTCAATCCTGCCGCTCGGCCTCAGCGTGTCCGAGATACTTCGCTGCTACGATCTCGCGACCAACTTCATCGAGCCCGCGATCGAGGCCGTCGACAGCGGACTTCTTCCGCTCGTCGACATCGGCGATGTGAAGATCGAAGCTCCTGTACCGCGGCCCGGCAAGATCATCTGCATCGGCCTCAACTACCGCAACCATGCGATCGAGAGCGGCATGGATATCCCGAATGCTCCGATAGTCTTTTCAAAATTCGTCACCAGTGTGGCGGCGTCCGAGGATCCGATCCTGTTACCGGTCGGAAGCGAACAGGTTGATTTCGAGGCTGAACTTGCCGTTGTGATAGGGCGGCGGGCAAAGAATATCAAACTTGAAGAGGCGATGGACTACGTCTTCGGCTACACCAATTTCAACGACGTAT
>JAJNPX010000513.1 GCA_021155145.1 Acidisarcina sp.
TTCACGGAATCGGGCCTGATGGCTCGGCGTCTGTCCAGCGTCCGCTCGGGGCTGCAGACATTTGGGTTGACCACTTCGCGGGACGCGTATAGCCAACTCGCGCTGATCTGGGGCGTACAGCCTTTCGTACACGAGACTCCCTGGTCCACCAGAGAGCAGTTGAAGATCGGGGAAAAGGTCTTGCTCGAGGCGGGTGTGGTCGAGGATGGGGAGACCCTTGTAATGATGGCGGGGCGCCTGTCGGGACTCGGGCTTTCGAGTTCGGTAATAATGTGGACGATCGGCGAAGACGTGCCGCGGCGATAGATCGTGGCGGGAACGCGGTCAGGCGACAGTCGTTCCAAACAGCTTACCCACCAGCGCCGTCGCGGCCATAGCGATCGCTCCCCAGAAAGTGACCCTGAGTGCTCCGGTCAGAAGGCTTGCGCCGCCGGCCCGCGCCGCCACGGCCCCAAGTATTCCAAGGCACAAAAGTGAACTGCCGGAAACACCTACGATGAGCCACTCACTTTTTAGCAGCATGGCCACGAGGAGGGGAAGCGCAGCCCCGATGGCAAAACTTGCTGCCGAAAAAACTGCCGCCTGTACGGGCCGGGCCTTCAACTCTTCCGAGATGCCGAGTTCGTCACGCGCGTGGGCCTCTAGCGCATTGTGGGCCATCAACTGGTCTGCCACTTGCCGCGCCAGGTCCGGTTCGAGGCCCCGGTTCACATAGATGCCCGCGAGTTCCATTCGCTCGCCGACATCATCCGTAGCCAGTTCCTTGCGTTCGCGGTCGAGATCCGCCTTTTCGGTGTCGGCTTGCGAGTGGACCGAGACGTACTCGCCCGCCGCCATCGACATCGACCCGGCGACAAGTCCGGCGATCCCGGCGATAAATACTGCACCGCGGTCCGGGCTCGCCGCTGCTACGCCTATCAAAAGGCTGGCGGTGGAGACGATGCCGTCGTTCGCTCCGAGTACGGCCGCCCGCAGCCATCCGATCCTCTCCGTGCGGTGGCTTTCTGTGTGGCGCATCGCGCTAGTGTACGGCAAAAACAAGAAAAGCCGAACCTCGAAGGCCCGGCCCATTGATCTCTCAATTGTTCTACTCTCCAAGATAGCAATGTCCGCGTGGTCCGATGGATTCAGTGGTATTTTGACTTCACGTTCTGGCGGCCCCATCGGAGCGTTCGGCTCATCCAGATCAGCTCATCCAGAAAGCCCGCGACGCGCTTTTCATAAGCTGGGTCGAGAAGGTTTCCTTCGCCGTCAAACTTCGAACCCACCGAGGGAAACTGCAGGTCGGTAAATGTTACCGCGAGGCCGAGTTCCCTGACCATCGGGACCATCGCCTCGATGACGCGGACCCCGCCCCACGGCCCCGCCGAAACGCCGACAAAGGCGACTGCCTTGTGAATATACTCTTTTAGAAGCACATCGAGCACGCTTTTCAGCACTCCGGGATATCCATGATTATACTCGGGGCTGACGATGACAAGCCCGTCCGCCCGTATTATGGCGTCACGCCATTCGGGAAACGAGCCGCCGATCTCCGTACCGTAATGGTCCCGGGGCAGATCAAAGTCGCGTACGTCAAAAAGCCGGGTTTCGATATCATCCCGCTCGGCCATTTTCGACAGGACCCATTTCGCGACCTTTTCGCTTTCTCTCTCCTTGCGGCTGGTGCCGAGCAAGAGCGGAATATAGAGCGTTCCTTCGTCTCCCATATCTGGTAAATCGGCGTCTCCTTTTATATTATTCCTTCATCGTGACAAACATTGCTATCGACACAGGGCTTTTCTTCTTTCGCCGCGAACAACGGTTCCAGCGCCCGCTTGAGCGTTCGGGGGATGAAACAACGCTCGTGCCCGAGGCCCCAAAGATCCGTTGTCCGCAGTGTCGCTGGCACCCGCGTCGTACGAGCCGGTGGATTTGCGTCGATGTCGGCGCACCCGAGAATTTTTCCGGCGGCTGCGGCGCGGTCTGGCACACGTTTGAAACGGGCGGCATTTGTCCCGGATGTTCACACCGTTGGGCCTGGACGTCGTGCCTCTCATGCGGACGCTGGTCATTGCACGACGACTGGTACGCTGCCGCTAATTCTGATTGATCTTCGATCCCTTCATAGTAATGTCTCCGTCTGCCACGATAAAGGTCCGCCCGCTGGACTTGATGGCGATCTTGGAACCGGAGATGGAAATGCTCCCGTCGGCTTTCAGGACTATCTTCGCTGTGCCGCCTTTTGAACGAAAGATCGCCTCGCCATCGTTAAAGGATAGAAAATGCCGCCTGTATTTCTGGTAGGCCTCGAGTTCTGCCACCTTTTCCTCCAGTTTTCTGCAGCGCTCCGCCAGACTACGTGTTTCGAGATCCATTATTTTTGTCCTCCAAAATAAATGCTGCAGTTCAGAGGCTCGTTGAAGCGTCCATGCCGAGCTTGATCGCATCAAGAAAGTCCGTAGAACTGGTGAGTTAGACTGCGATAGTAGAGGAATTGAAACGACAAGGCAAGGTCTGCGCCCCGCCGTCTCCCCAAGGTCCTTTACCGGCGTTTTTTCCAGCTCGATCCGCCCAAGAGGTCGTGGCTCCCTGTGATGTTTATCGTCGGGTTGAACTGCTTCCAAAAATCAAGCGTCTTGAGCTTGTCGAAGGAGACGAATCCCTTGTAGTCGATGTTGTCGCAACTTGTCAGCGCGCACGAGGCCGAGACCGTGATCTTCAGCCGGGCCGATTTGAACAGGTCCACGCTCGCCCCAATGCGGTTGTAGCCCATATCCGCGCTGAGGAAATGGAAGTTGACATGGGTCTTTACCCAATTGGGTATTCCCGGGATCATAGACTTCAGTATCAGCTCGCTTGCGAAATGATAGCCGACGTTCGGCGTGACGGTTACGTTGCCGTTCTCATCCATCATCTCGATGCCCATCTCGTCGATGTGCACATTGCAGACGTTCTCCTCCGGTTTAGAGCCGAAACCGACGCCGACGTGGAGCGCCCTCAGGTTCATCTTGAACGCCTCGCCAAAATAGCCGCTGAAGCCCTGGTCCATTTCGGGCGCGTTCAGATATCTGGGCCGTGCGTCGGCGATGCGAAGGCCTCTGTCGGTCAGCACCATCCGCCAGGGCTCCCGATACCCGATGCCCTTGGTCGCCATCAGCGAAACGCTGTGCGCCCAATGCTTCTGAAAATCCACGGGCTTCGTGCTTCCCTTTTCAAAAGCTCGATTCTCGCCAATCATCGCCGCCTCGAGATCACGCATTAAGGCGTCGGCGTTCTTCGGGACGAAATCGACACCGTCGAGGGTGTTCTTCTTCACTACCAACTGCGCTCGCTTGGGTTTATCCAGAAAGTAGCACTTGAGGTCCATCTTCGGCGTCAGGTCGAGAAATCTCGCATTGATCGAATTATAGACGTCGGATGCTATTGCTTCTTCTCTAACGCTTGACATATCGGCACCTCCGGAAACCGGTCTTCTTCGAAAACGTGACGATACCTTAGCTCAGATTTGCCTAGAGATAAATAGAAATTCCGGATCGGTCGAAAATCCTTGAGAATTAGCGGATCTTCTTCGGGTGGTAAAAATGCAAAAGGGGAAAGGCGGGATCAATCGGCGAGCACACGGGCAACGGTTTCTTTGGCGATGCCCTTGCCGTTTCGCTTGTTGAAGTCGGATAGCGAGATCTGGGGGTCACGCCAGGCATCGAGATGGCCGACCTGATGCACACACTGTATCGTGCAGGCCGATGCACACCACTTTTCCGTTATGTACTCCCGCTCCATATCCTGATGCGTGTACTCAAGCAGGGGGATGCCCGGCGTTCCCCGCTGCTGCGAGCACCAGTTCACCATCCCGAATTCGTCGATATAAAGATAACGCGCACCCGCGCGGCACCGCCATTCGTATTCGCCGCCTTCGACAAGTTCGTCCTGAAACCAGTTCCAGCGCGCGTACGAGCGGGCACCTTTTTTCTTTATCTCGTAATAAACCTCTTTATCACGCTCGGTGAGGCCCTTGTTCAAGCCGTCGCTGTCGTGGATCACCCCGACCGTTGACGAGAAACCAAGCTCGCGGGCACGATTCGCTATGATCAATGCCTCCTCAGGATTCGCGACACCGCCGCCGACCACCGAATTGATATTCACCTTGAACCTGGCGTGGTCACGCAGGTTGACGAGCTTTCCATCGAGCACCTTAAGGCTCTTTTTCGAGACCTCGTCGGGTGTTACGTTGTCGATCGAGATCTGCAGATAATCGAGCCCCGCCTCGTTCAGCTTCTTGATCTTATCGACCTGAAAATAATAGCCGTTCGAGATCAGTCCGGCGATCATCCCGTGATGGCGGATGCGGGCTATGATCTCATAGATCTCCGGGTGCATCATCGGCTCGCCGCCGGAGATCGTGATCACCGAAGAGCCAAATTCGGCAAGCTTGTCGATGCGTTCGAGCATTACGTCGATCGGCACCGGATCACTCGTCTTGTCGAACTCGTTACAGTAGGTACACGCCAGGTTGCACCGCCGCATCGGCACGATATGTACCAACACAGGGTGCTTGGTCGAAGCGAACGCACGAACCGTGTGCCTCACTCCGCGTGTAAATCTGCTGAAACTGCTCGCCTTGGGCATAAAACCTAAATGTTTGATTATACGGGGCGGATTCGGCCTTTTCAAACACATAAGCCGCCCGTCAGAGGGCGGCTGTCGCTTTTACTTGTGATCCGATCATCCCGGAATGATCTTCGTATTCCCTGGCGGCTTGATCTCGAAGACATTTGCTTTTATGGTTGCGTTCCTCTCAATATTCGAGAGCTGGATGGTTGTCGAGTCGTTGTTTCTCTCAAAGACCTTTGCCTGGACCGGCATTCCATTCGGATCTACCCATAGTTCAGCGCTCTTGTAGCTGTTCGAGGTCTTAGGGGTGAGTTTCAAGTGCCAAGTCTTTACTGTCCCGTTTACGGTGGCTTCCCCCTGGTAGGTGACTTCGTAATTTGCCTTCAGTTGCTCGCGGTTCATACTCATAAAGGCGAGTGCTCCGCCGGCACCCGCGTTTCCTTTCGCATTATCGACCTTTCCCACGATCGCCTGTTCAAGTCTCGGGCGATAGAGGATATACTGGCCGCCGCCGA
>JAJNPX010000534.1 GCA_021155145.1 Acidisarcina sp.
TTCGCGTTCTTTCTCGGAGGTCCAAGATAGCCCTATGCTCCGCTCCATACTTTCGACCGCGACCGCATTGCTTCTAACCACTGCGGGGGTTGCTCAAACCCCGACCTCATTACCCAAGGCGAATGACCTAGCTCCGATAGAGCAGGTCCTGATCCACCCCCTGTTTGCGGCAGACTTTGGCTGCTCGGAGCATTGGGAGGGCCAACTCCCATATCCTGGTGACGCCCTCGGTAAAGATTGTTTTGTTTATGGCGGTAAGATCGATGGTGACGACGGGTTCTTAAGGACCTTCAAGACAGACGGATCGACAAACGAAGACTGGTACGGCTGGGGAGAGAAAGTACTCGCCCCGTTCGATTCGATGGTCGCAAAGATCAATGTTAATCCTGTAGTGAATAAGCCGGGTAAGATGGGCAGGGGGCCGGCAACGTTCGTCATCTTCAAACATACAGACGGAACCATGGTAATGGTCGGTCATCTCACCGACATTACGGTGAAAGAGGGCGACAAGGTTATCGCTGGCCAGCCATTTGGAAAGGTAGGGAACAATGGCTTTAGCCGTGCCCCGCATATCCATGTCGGAGCCTGGCGTGACAAAACGCCGCTTCAGATCCGTTTCGACCTTCGAGCGATGGGCAAGCTCCGAAGCAGCAACCCGTGAGTCTCAAGTCAGTCCTCCGGAAGCAGCGATAGGGCCCGGGCAACAAGCGAATCGAAGTGAGCCTCAAGGTGCTCGTTCACGCCGCGAAGTCCCGCGACAACCGCAACTCCCCATTTAACGTACTCACGCCGTCGCTCGATCGACCAATCCGCCGGAGGGTTGCTGGTCACTTCGCCGATGTTGCTGATCTTGTCCGCGAGTTTTATCACCTTGGCCCCGGGTGAAAGGTGCGGTGCGTGTTCTATCTGCAGGCGCTTTTGTTCGGGCTTCGGAAGTGACTTGTCGTCCGTCAGTTCGACCACATAGGCCGCGACGGTATCGCCAAAAAGCAATGAGATCTCATCGCGCGTCACTCCGCAATCCTCGATAGTATCGTGAAGCACGGCGGCCATCAGGACCTCGATATCGTGGACACCGCCAATGTTCGCGACCAGGTTTGCGACTTCCAGTGGATGATTGATGTAGGGTTCGCCGCGCTCGCCCTTGCGTTTTTGCCCGGCGTGCTTCTGGGCGGCAAAACTTGCGGCATGCAAAAGGTTGTTTAGATTATTCACATTTCAGTTTGCGAAAAAATGAAAAGGAATGGCGACCCGACTAATCTTATCTCACTATCTCAATGGTGAGCGATTGCTGTCCTGTGATGATGAATTCCGAGGGCGGTAGAGCCCTTTCCATGATCACCGTCTGGACCGTCGGCTTCACACCGCCGGCCACCCGGTCGTTATTGAGGGTCGCCAACATCGACGGCGGGAGATTTGGCAACTCGCTCGCCCCGATCACAGCGCCCGTACTCGACCGGGTCGCGACGACATAGAGGCGGTCACCGGACTTCAAGCGATTTATCGTCGACACAAGTTCACTGAGGTCTTTAGGGACAAAATGCTGAGCCGCCGATTCCTTCTGCACCTGGCTGCCGTCGCCAACCATTATCTTGAAAGTGCCGACGGGCGTTTCCCTGGGAATGGTGACCGGGATCTTTTGGATATAGACCTTGCCGGAATAGGTACGTGCAAATGCTTGAAGTTCGATCGTTTCGCCCGCTTTTGCTTCGGAACGATCGACAGAAAGGCGATCGAGCGTGGCGGCCTGCGTGCCGTCGGTCGATGCGATACTTACTTCGATCGACGAGATCTCAAGGTCCTCAAAACTGCTCCTCAGCAGCACACTTACGGGTGCGACGACCGAACCGGCAGCCATCTGCTGGGCTTGCGCACCGGCAAATTTCCTCTCTACGGTCACTGGCTCCTGGCCCTTGATCTGCACTACCCCGCGAATATCGACCGTGGTATCACCCAGTCCGCGCTCCTGCGCTGTGACGGCGTTATAGATCGCAATATTCAGAAGCAGCGGAGTAAGAAACTCGTCTCGCGCGACCTCGAAGTTGACGACTTCGTTGCCGCCGCGGCTGGTCTCGATGTTCAGCTTTACAGGGATCATCTCAGGTGCCCGGCCGAGATTCCCGAAAACACCTGTCGCACGGTCCTGCGTCATCGATCCGACCATAGCGTCGGGTACGGCAAGCTTGAATGAATTATTGATGTTCGGGATCACCGTGACGACGTGCGACTCTGACATCGGCAGGTCGGACGAGCCAAGATTAAGGAACGGATGGCCGAAAGCGTAGATCTTGTCGCCGTCACGAAGGGTGACAGTTCCGGCCGCGGCTAAACTATAATCGCCTCGGGTCAACTGCATCGAGACCGAGTCGCCCCCGACGAGGGTACTCGCATCGGCCTTTTTCAAAGGCGTGATCGCGGCCGAGCCGCCTGCGGCGGAAACGGGCAAGAGTCCTGCTTGCAACAGTCTCGGAGCAAAGAAATCAAGTGTCGCCTGACTGAATCCAGTGAATGTCAACGGCGTCGCGATCGGGCGAAATGATTGGCCAGCGACTGCCATCATACCCGAATTGCCCGACATTCCTGAGAGTACGCCGCTCTCGGATCGGGCCCTTGGAAACTCAGGCATCCAGTCTGTTGACGCCAGTTCGGCGAATGAGACGACCCGCGGCTCGCGGGCGACCGTTCGCCCCGACCGTTTTTCTTCGAAGATCCCGATCATCTGCTCGATCGGCGTGATCCCGCAGATCGCTTCCTTGGAGAATGGAAAGCTGTAGGATATCGCTCCGACCAGTTTACCGTCTATGTAGACCGGCGAGCCGGACATACCGGCAAATACGGCCGTGCGATCCGCGCTTCCGCCGCTGATCTTGCCGACGATCATGTCCTGCTTTGGCCCGATGCCGCCGGGAACGATCCCAAGTATCTCGACGCTGAATTCCTCCGGCTCGGTCCCGCGAAATACCGTTCGGGCGGTGCCCCGCATCCCTTCTCGAATTTCGTTCAGCCTGAGAAAGCGGGAACTGGCCGGAGCATCAGCCGTCGCCGAAGCCGAGGCTGCGGCACTTTGACCGCTTGCTCCGACCGAAAAGGTGAGAAGTAGGCCTATAAAGCCGAGATATTGCAATTTGAACGATTTCACAAATTTCTTCCTCAAAACAGGCGTTTATGGTAGCATTTTAAGTGGCTTATCAGAAGCCTTTTCTTTCCTGCACTTACCAATAAGAATCTCGCACACGATTCTCCGTTGTCCTTACATTTTGAAGCGGTTCCACCATGGCAAAAGTTAAGCGTCTAAGCAAGAGTTTCTTTCGATTGCTGCTCCCTGTTGTTGTATTACTAATAGTCGCGACAGCGACCGCATCTGTCTGGCTTGTCCACGAGACGGCCCATCCGGTCAACACCGGCTATCTCGTCACGCCCGAGAAATACGGGATGCTGAGTTCGCGCGGCGCACAGGTCACGGAAGAGAGCTGGGAGGGTTCCGACGGCAAGCAGCAGAAGGGCTGGCTTCTTCGTGGAGCGCCCAACCAACCGGCGGTCATCCTGCTGCATAAATACGGTGCCAATCGCTCCTACGTCCTGAATTTAGGCGTAAAGCTCAACGAGGCTACGAACTTCACCGTTTTGATGCCGGACCTTCGCGGCCACGGCAGTGATCCGGGTGACGCTCGATGCACATTCGGCGGATGCGAGTCCGATGATATGTCCGCGACGGTGAAATACGTAAAGAATTTGAAGACGCCGGAACAGTTTCAACTCATCGGGAACGGCATCGGGATATACGGCCTTGAGATGGGGGCACTTTCTGCTTTGTCCACCGCGGCGGCGAACCCCGATGTGAAGGCAATAGCACTTGATTCGATACCGACCGATTCTGATGCGGTACTCGCCTCTGCTATCGAAAAACGATTTCCGTTCGCGAGCAGCGTGACCGAACGCCTCGGGCAGATGGGGACGTATGCCTATTTCTATGACGGTTGCTACAGGAGAGGTTCGGCGTGCGAGACGGCAAAACAGCTCGACGACCGCAGTGTGCTGCTCCTCGCCGGTGCCGACGCGCGAAAGTATCAAGAATCGACGTCAAAGCTAAGTAAGTGCTTTCCGGCTTCTGTAAAGATGGATTCCAAGACGGATCTCAGCCCTTCGGGTATGAACATCCTCAATGCCTCGCTCGAAACCTCAGAGGCGTACGATCAGCGGATCATCGACTTCTTCATAAGCTCGCTTTCCAGGCCGGTCCAGTGATCAATCGCCCAGGTCGAGGGGCTTGTCGGAGTGACCGTTCTTCTGTGCGACAACATGCAGGTCCGCATTGCTCTCCATTTGGTTTACGGCTTGATCCAGGATCGCCTTTAACCGGCGGAGACGCTCAGACGTACTCGTCAATTCGACGAATTCCGACTTTATATCATTATCGAGATTGAACGCTGCGGCGACCAGGAACGACAGCTGTTCAGGTTCGGCCCTCGGTACCTCCGGAAAACGTCCGCGATTGCCGCTGAGTTTGAAAGCCGCCTTCGCCATGCGTTCGAACAGTTTGAAGACCTCATCGGCGATCGGTTCCAGCTCTTCTTTCGGTTCCGCCTCATCCTCAAAAAAGTGCACCTCCGCGGAATGGTACGGCATTCCGATATCTACGTAATCGAGCAATCGATAGCGTATCAGGCCGAACGTCAAAATGTTCGACCGCTCGTCGGGAAGCGCCTGGGCCTGCCGCACCTCAGCCACGCAGCCGATCGATCCCAG
The DNA here is from genome assembly GCA_021155145.1 of Acidisarcina sp. GTDB lineage: Bacteria > Acidobacteriota > Blastocatellia > Pyrinomonadales > Pyrinomonadaceae > OLB17. The sequence goes on from JAJNPX010000534.1 coordinate 4,747, forward strand.
GGCCGGCCGTTCCTCAAGCGCGGCCTCAGATTCAAAGTAATTGACGCCAAAAAGATTTCGACGAAGTTCGATGTCCTTCAACATCTGTCGATAGCGGGGTTCAAAGATGTGAAGGGGCAGAAGTTCGAACGGCATCAGCACAAGCGGCAATGGGAATATCGGCAGATACTCGATACCGGCAACTCTTTCTGATGCTTCGGACATAACTAATAGGCGCCCTCCCGACTAGTTCGGCGCGAGGGACTTTTGTGAAATGAAATCTGCGATCTTTTCGGGCTCTTCGTCGCTAAGGGCAAGACGCTTTGCGCCTATCACGGCCTCGGATATGCTGCCTACCTTGGCCTTGTAGCGATTGTCGCGGATGATCAGGTCTTCGACAACACGACGTTCCAGCTTCTCGCGGCTAGCATCCTCGTCGCCCTCGACAGCAACAGCATAGTCTATCGGGACGGAGTTGTTCTTTATCCTGATGTGCAAGGCTCCGGTGATCTCTTGCGCACGCTCGCGGATAGTCTTCAGCTCGAGGACCGAGTTCGGAAATCCGAGTTGGCCTTTGAGAATGATCTCTATGATCGGTTCCGGCCGGCCCGCTTCGGCCCGCTTCGCTTCATTTGCCACCTTTGCAAGGACCGAATTTGTCAGCTCGCGAGTATCCGCAAAGCCATCCACGTCAAAGGGTATTCGCTGAAAAGGACGATAATGGTAATCCTCAATATGATCGGCGTTGACGCTATTGTCCTCTCCGACCTCAACCAAAAAGACACCGCGCTTTTCCCTGAACTCCGAGATATTCGTAACTTCGATCGAGCCGGGATTGAATGCCCAATTGTCGATCTCGTAATGCATGTGAGTATGTCCGAGGGCGACGTAATCGGTCACCGATCTGAGTTCTTTAAGGGCCGAGAGCGAAAGTGCAGGTATCGGGTGCGTCTGGTGCCCTTCGACATCGGTGTGCAGCATCAACAGATGGAACGCCCCTTCCCGGCGGTGTCGCTTTATCGCCTCGGTGAGCATCGGTATCGCCCAATTGGCGGAGGCTCCATACCAATGCGATCCGAATATCCGGGCGCGTCCAATATCGATGTAACCACCCTTGCCAAGCTCCGGGTCCCAAGGCAGGTAATCGATCGTTCCGCTCTCATTCGAAGGCTCAAGAAGGTAGAGAAGGTTCCAGTTTGCCAGGCTCCGAAGCCAGCTGTAATCGCTGTCGGCGTGCTTTTGATCGTGGTTACCCTCGATCGCAACTACCGGTATCCCTGCATCCTTCATAAGCTGGAGACCGGCGACCGCATAATTCATCGTTTCCGGCGGCACATTTCGCTTATGAAAAAAGTCACCACATATGATCACGAAATCGACCCTTCTATCGATCCCGTAACGCCGCAGCACATCGATCCAGGCATCAAAGAAGTCCCGGGGACTCTCCTGCAACTGGTATCTCGTGCAGCCAAGGTGTACATCGGAAATGTGAAGGAATTTCACGAGTGGATTTTACCACACAGTGTACTTCCATTTGATCTCACGGTGTCCTGCGTGCGGTCTGTATGGTAAATTCCCATCATGGAAAGAGTCATCCTGATCACAGGGGCGTCATCCGGCATCGGCAAAGAGACCGCTAAGCTTTTTCAGACGAAGAACTGGAAGGTCGCTGCGACCATGAGGTCGCCGGAGAACTCTGAGGACCTTAGTAAGATCGCCGATGTCGGGTGTTTTCGCCTCGACGTTACCGATCCAGGGACGATAAAGACGGCCATCGCGGAGGTGCTGGAAAAGTTCGGAGCGATCGACGCCGTTGTTAATAACGCCGGATACGGGCTTCTCGGCCCGTTTGAGGCCGCTACGCAAGAACAGACCGAACGTCAGTTTCAGACGAATGTTCTCGGCCTGTTCAATGTTTGCCGCGAGATAATTCCGTACTTTCGCGATCAGAAAGGCGGGACCATCGTGAATATCTCCTCGTTAGGCGGGCGCGTCGCATTTCCATTCTCGAGCCTCTACACCTCTACGAAATTCGCGGTCGAGGGCTTTAGCGAGTCTCTACAATACGAGCTCGAACCATTCAACATCAGGGTCAAGCTGATCGAACCCGGACCGATCAAGACGGATTTCTACGGCCGCTCGCAGGACGTGGCCCGAAGAGAAGGATTGGCGGTTTACGATCATCGGCTCGAGCCATTTCTGGAATTCATGGAGAAAGGGGGCAACGATGCTCCGGACGGATCAGTGGTCGCGGCGGCCATCTATGACGCGGTCACCGACGGCACCAGGAAGCTGCGCTATCCCGTAAACACAAAGGGATTGTTGGGGTTGCGGGGCCTCTTGCCCGATAGTTTGTTCTTCCCGTTGGTAAAAAGAATATTTCTGAAATAGGAATTACCCTGCGAAAATGCGATGATAATGGAGTTCGGTGATCATTGCCGTGAGCGATGAGAGGCTGCTCATCAGTATCGGTAGCGTAGAGGCTATTGCCGAACGCATCTCTGGAATCAATTCTTTCCTCGTTCAAATTTGATTCGAGTGTTTGCTACCGCACATAGCGATAGAGCGAAGTGTGATAGTCTCCAAGCGACAGGATTGCGGCACACTCTTGGAGCATCAATACTTTTTTGACATTTTTTGGCCTTAAAAGGCGCCTTTCGCGAACCCCCATTGCGAATTTCTCCGTACGTTCAGGACGGCAATTGTCGTCCGCCAGTTTTGAACCGCGATCGAGTCAGTAAACATGAAGATCTTACTTTATAATCCGGATAACGGTGTGACGCGCAATTTTATGCCGCACCTTTGGATGTTCCTTCTGCAGTCCCTTACTCCGGCTGAGCACGAAGTCGTTCTGATCGATGGTAATGCAAAAGCGATGACCCGACCGGAGCTGGTGCAGTTCTGCCGGGATGAGAACATTGAACTTGTCGGAATAGGGGCGATGACGAGAATGGTAGCCCGGGCGTACCTGGTTGCCGACTCATTGCGGGAGGCAGGTTTTAAGGTCGTGATGGGCGGCCCGCACGTGACGGAATGCCCTGACGAAGCTCTTGGACGCGATGGCGGTCCGCGGCATGCCGACGCGGTGGCGCTCGGCGAAGCAGACGCGACGTGGCCGCTGATCATCGCCGACGCAGCACGCGGCGAACTGAAAGAGATCTACCAGCCGGAATTGGATGCCAAGGGAAATGACATCAAGCCGAGCCTTCAGCCCTATCCCCACATTCCATGGGAAACGCTCAACCTCGAACAATTCTCCCTGGTGCCGAGATTCCTGCAGCCGATCATGTCCAAAATGGGCGAAGGCTGGGGCAAGTTTTTTGTCGTCCCGATCGAGACCGGACGTGGCT
>JAJNPX010000538.1 GCA_021155145.1 Acidisarcina sp.
ACATTGAAAAGCGTTTCGCGAAGGCGGTCAGAGGTCGGACGGGTGCGGGTATCCGGCGGGCTTTTGATCACTCGCCCGCCATACTCTCCCGAGATAATACGCATCGCCTACTATTCTATCGCGTCGATCCGAAATATGTCGCGTAGGCTTAGTTGCTAAGGATCTTGCGGATCTCCTTATCGGTGAGGCGGACCCGGGACTTCAGGATATTGAGATACTGTGGAACGGAATAAAGCGGGTAATCAGTGCCAAATACAATGCGATGGGTGCCGAGTCTTCTTATGAGGGCGGCAAGTTCGCTAAACTGCTCATCCGTCAATTTCGGGACACCCTCGCTGTCCTTATCGAGAGCGACAGCGGAGATGTCGAAGTAGATCCTGTGCTTGGCAAAATCTCGGTTTTTTTCCAGCTCGGCGATGAAACCCTCGATCACGGCCCTCGTTCGGGAATTGAATCCGCCTGACGTCCCGAAGTGAGCGATCTGCAGCCGAATGGGTTTGAGCGGGGCAAGGATCTGGCTTGCGAGAATCTTAACGTCCGGCTCTCCGAACCGCCGGTGGGTGTTGTCGAAGTGCAGGACGATCGGCAGTTTTTCGGATGCCGCGAACTCGAATATCGGTCTCACCCTAGCGACGTGCTCCGGGACCGTGAGATACACCTGCGAGGCATTGAAGTGGAGCTTGATCCCGTCGGCCTTGAGCCTCTCGCTGCATCGTTTCACTTCTTCGAGAGCATAGTCGCGAAGCGGGTTCACGCCGCAATAGAACCGCGTGTGCTTCCCGGCCGTCTTTCTTGCCGCGGCAACATAATCGTTCTCGGCCCGCACAAGGTCCGCTTCATTCTCGACCTTTCCGAACTCAGGATGGCCGTAGAGATACGCCATCGATAGTAGGTGGATCCGCTTCGTCCCCAACCGCTCCTGTAGCACAGAGATGTCAGAGTAGTCGGCGTCGGGACGCGAGAATGGGATCGAGACGTCCTTGAAGAGTTTGATCATCCGCGGGCTCATCAGGTGAACGTGCCGATCTGTGACCTTGTCTGTAGCAGGTAATGTCTGAGCGAGGCAGGCCGAAGCCGCGCCGAGGGCCGATATCAATAAGATCGAGCGGATCATTTGGTCGAGAGTCATTCTATACTTGCGCGTTTGATTCCCGAAACGTGCGACGCGATCGCCTTCCAAATGCCGTTTCGTTTGATCAGTACATTGCTCGATTGATAATTCATTCGATAATTTCCTTCGAGATCCTTACCCTCGACGTGTCCTGTACCCGCGACGATAGCGGTACCGTTCTCGAAAACATCGAGCCGCTTTATCTCGAATCGAAATGAGGCATACGAGGGGCGATTGGCCCTTATGTACTCGACCTCTTTCGCTTTGTTCGACCACTCGCCGGCGTCGTCGATCATCTGAAACTCGTCGGCGAGAATACGGTCGAGCAGCTTTGTGTCTTGCTCACGATAGGCCTTCGGCCATTCGACCTCTTTCAAATAACGCAGCGTTCTCTTGTCCGCTTCAATGTCGTTGCCGGGTGAAGTGAGTGCGATCACCGCAGAGAAGATCAATAAGATGAGGGTTTGCATAAGTACCGTCTCCTTCATTCGAATCCGAAGACTAGCAGTTCGCCGACTGAAGTTCATTGCCCGTTGCTGATTTAAGCTTGCATCTGGCTGAAAGTGAGGCGGATAGACCCGATAAAGTAGAAATTTATCAGGATCGAGAATAGACTTGTCTTCTTGGTGGTTACTATGGACTCTTACGTTTTTTCCAGGTTTCGGCTCGATGCCGGGCGCCGAAAGTTCTACGACCGGGCGGTTGAGATCTCGCTGCCGGATCGGGCGTTCGACGTGCTGAAGCTCTTGATCGAGGTAAGGCCCGAGATACTTTCTAAGGAAGAGATCATCGTGCGCGTGTGGCAGGGAACCGCCGTTGAGGATAATTCTGTCGAGCGAGCGATAGTTTCGATCCGAAAGGCCTTGGATGACGACGCTCGGGACCCGGAGTGGATCAGGACCGTTAGAGGTCGTGGCTATCATTTCATTGGCGAGATCGAGGGCGATTCCGTGTCAAACGCTCCAAGGTTTGTCCTCTGGACAGTTGGCGGCCGGGCTTTTGCGACCATTGCAGCCATTCTCGCGATCTGTGCGGCTGCCCTCTGGGCGGCTTCCGGCTATCTCTCAAGTTTCGATACGACGACACTTCTTTCCGATGACTTTTCCAGCCAGGAATTGAACGCCGAGAATTGGAGTGTCGGTGGCAAGAGGGTCAGGATCGCCGATGGCGTCGCACGGGTTTCCGTGGACGAGGTAAATAACGGCGGAGTACTGAGATCGCGGCCGATCTCGGTCAACCCGGAACTGCCTTTATCAATAAAGAGTCGGATCAGAGTGTCCTTCAATCAAAGCGTGGATATGAATGTCGATTTTATCGCCGCGTTCGGGTTGCGGTTCAATGAATCGGAGTTCGTCGGCCTGAAGTTCGCGAATGCGGAAGGGGAATTCTGTTACCCGGACAACATCGTTCGGGCCGAAGGAGCCTACCTGGTTCGCGGCGATGGTGATGTGCGAAAGAACCGCGACCATGTGAGCGGTCTAGTTGGCCCGCGTATTGAGCCGGTTTGGCACACGTGGGTCGAACAGGAGTTGCGTTACGAGCCTGATCAGGAACTCCTTAGCTACTTTATCGACGGAGTGAAGAAGGGCGAGTTCGTAGTTGGGAGACTACCTCTGGATGAAACCGGATCGGTCCTCTTGGAAATACATCCTCGTGGGTGGTGGCTGCATCATGCGATCGAGATCGACCGGATCTCGGTAACTCAACAGCGTTCCTGACCTAACCGATCCCGGCGAGCTTGAACTTCGCATCAGAACGAACTTTCTTGATGAGCGAGGCGGTTTCCTTGGACCTGCGCTCGTTGGTCAGCAGATGCTCGGCCGAACGGCGGGCGGCGTCGAGGATCTCGATGTCGCGCACGATATTCGCGATCTTGAAGAGCTGCACGCCCGATTGACGTGTGCCGAAGATCTCGCCCTGGCCGCGGATCTCGAGGTCCTTTTCGGCTATCTTGAAGCCGTCATTCGTCTCTTCCATTATCCCGAGCCGCTCTTTTGCAATGGCGGTCTTCTTATCGCCCGTAAGCAGCACGCAGTAGCTTTGTTCGGCACCGCGTCCGACCCGTCCGCGAAGCTGATGAAGCTGCGAGAGGCCGAATCGCTCGGCGTGTTCGATCACCATGAGCGACGCATTCGGAACATCGACGCCGACCTCGATCACGGTGGTCGAGACGAGAATGTCGAGTTCGCCCGACACGAACGCACGCATCGTCGCTTCCTTTTCCGCGGGCTTCATACGGCCGTGGATCAGGCCGACGGAGCGTTTTGGAAACACCTTGTCGCGCAATTCCTCAAACATTTTTGTGGCATCGCGGAGGTCGAGCTTTTCCGATTCTTCCACGAGCGGATACACCACGTACACCTGGCGGCCGAGGCCGATCTCGCGTTCCATGCCCTTATAGACGCCTTCGCGCTGGTCTTCGCCGAGCACCACTGTCTTGACCGGCGTTCGGCCGGGCGGAAGTTCATCGATCACCGAGACGTCGAGGTCGCCGTAAACCGTCATCGCAAGCGAGCGCGGGATAGGCGTGGCCGTCATCACGAGAATGTCCGGGTTGAGCCCGCGCTTTCTGATCTCGGCCCGCTGGAGAACGCCAAAGCGATGCTGCTCGTCGATAACGGCGAGGCCGAGGTTCTCGAACTCCACCGCTTCCTGGATGAGGGCGTGTGTGCCGATGACGATCTGGACCTCGCCCGTTCGTATCGCCTCGTGGGCTTTTCGTTTTTCGGCGGCCTTCATGCTGCCGGTCAGAATTCCCACGCGGTAGCCGGTCTCGTGAAACAATGCGAAGGCCTTTCGCCCGTGCTGTTCGGCGAGTATCTCGGTCGGGGCCATCAACGCCGCCTGATATCCGTTCTCGATCGCGGCGAACATAGCCAGGAACGCGAC
>JAJNPX010000539.1 GCA_021155145.1 Acidisarcina sp.
TAGCCCGCGTAGCGGGTGTCGGCATAAAGCCACGGGTGATAACCCGTGGAAGGTATCGGAAAGGATCAGGCGAGCTGTCGTAAGACAGCGATAGTCGTTTAGCTCCACAAGAATCGTGGGTCACACTCGATGCCCGCTGCCGCCCGCTACGCGGGTTATATCGTTTCTCGTTCGCCTTCCACGGGCTCACGCTCGTGGCTCTATGCTTGTCGCCCGCTACGCAGGCTCGGAATTTTGCGCAAGCCCGCGCGTCAGCAAGGGCGATACATCCAACTCACCTCCCGATATCGCCCTTACTCACGTGCGGGCTTGGGCAATAGCTCCGAACGACGCCGTCTGCCGCGAGGACGCCCGATGCCGCCGGCACCGCCTGCACCAACCTCCGCTCCGGGGCTGCTCCGGGAGTACCGCCGTCCGACGCCGGGCAGAACGCCGACACGCCCGACGACAACGAACATCGGGGACCTCATCGGCGAAAACCGCGTCACTGGGTGACAGACATAGCGTCCCCGGGACCGAAAGACCGGGTCACTGACGGCACGGCCCGCGTCCCAAAACGCCCGGGTGCGCTTTTCCGTGGGACGATCCGCGCCCGATCCGCGAAATTCGCGTTTACTTCTCGTCGATCAAACGCAGGATCGCCTCTGCCGCCCGCTTCGAGGCACCGCCGTGGCCGAGTTTATCGACCGCGGATGCCAGCTCATTTCGGACCGAACTATTTACAGGCGGATCGAGCAGGCGAAAAAGCTCTTTGGAAAGGGTCGCAGGTGTGAGGTCGTCCTGGATAAGTTCTTTTGCCACTCGCTTTTCCGCTATCAGATTTATCAATCCGAAATGCTCGACGTCGATCAGCGGACGCAGCAGTTTGTAGTTGATCGCGGAGGTCCGATAGACGATCGCCATCGGCGTGCCGATGATCCCGGCCTCTAGCGTCGCGGTCCCGCTTGTTATTGCCGCTGCGTCAGAGGCGTTAAGGGCATCGAATGTCTCGCCTTCGGCCCATTTCACCGCTTCGGGGGCGTCTATCTTTCGCGATAGCTTCACTTTCGGCAATGCGGCAACGAACTGTAAATCCGGCCGTTTCGCCGACATTAAGGCCGCGGTCTCGATCAGGATCGGAAGTATCCGTGCGATCTCGGCACTCCGGCTTCCCGGCAAGAGCGAGACGATCGGCCGCCGCGGATCGATGCCGTGGCGCTTGCAAAATTCCTCCTTTGAGGTCGCAGGATGAACCTCCATCGCGAGCGGGTTCCCGACGTATTCGACGTGCTCGACGCCGTTCTTTCGGTACCATTCCTTTTCGAACGGCAGGATCGAGATCACGAGGTCCACATACTTCTTTATCGAACTGATCCGGTACCTTCGCCATGCCCAGATCTGAGGCGAAATATAGTAAACGACCGTGATCCCGCGTTTTTTCAGAGCCTTCGCGAGCTTTAAGTTAAAGTCCGGAAAATCGACCAGGATCGCAAATTTTGCCCCGCGGCGCTCGGCCTCGGAAAGCAGCCTGCGATAAACACCGAAAAACATTGGAAGGGCCTTGCCTATCTCCAGCAAACCCACGATCGAAAGCTCGTCGGCGCGTACCGTCGCCTCTACGCCCGCGCCACGCATCTTCTCGCCGGCGGCCCCGAAAAATCGTATCTTGCCCTGATCGCTGCACGCCTTCATTTCCAGTACAAGCTTTGCGGCGTGTATATCACCCGAAGCTTCTCCGGCTACGATCAGGACCTGGATCTCGCTCTTTTGCATTTATATGTCCGGGATGGCCAACAATGAATTTTAGACGATGCACCTATATTCCCGAAAAGACAAACCTTTAGCCTCTTGCGGGCATCAAAGACCTTGTTCTTCGGCTACTTAACATTCTGCCGGGCAACCTTGCGGATGTCCGATGTTAGCTCTAAAATGTAGGGTTTGTGCTTTCCCTATTGCATTTGTTCTAATTTCGCTCTTTTTTCGTTTGGAGGAGTTTGTGAACCTTCGGTTTTTTGTTTTTGCGGCAGTCATCTTTTCCCTTATCGCCTCGCCGGTATCAAAAGGTCAGGCAAGTTCGGTCATCGGCCAGTTCACCTCATCGCCTCAGGAGACGTTTGCGGGCTCGATCAGCGGTGACGGCCGTCTCGTCGTCTTTGAATCGCGCGGCAACGTGGCGACCGAAAATCCGAGAAATTCCGATGGCAATACGGAGATCTTTCTCTGGGATTACGCACAGCGTAGGATCTTTCAGATCACGGATACAAAGAGCGTTCTGAAGAATACGTTCGGGACCGCGGTGCAATCGAATATAAAGATCGACATCGTCAACAAAAGGCCGATGATCAGCCAGAACGGGCGGTGGATAGCCTTTGGCTCAAACGCCACTGCGGCGACCGTCGGCGTACCCGATGGTTCGAATCCGGGCAGCTTTGACGGCAATTTTTTCAACACACAGGCCCCTCCGCCTTGTACATTGCCGACCCCGACGCCCACTCCGACCCCGACCGCGACGCCTACTCCGACGCCGACCCCAACCGGGTCTCCTTCGCCGACCCCGACCCCTTCGCCGACCTCTACGCCATTCAATAATCCGCTCTCGTGCGATGCGAATATGGAGATCTGGCTGTATGAGATACCCCTTTACGCACCGGCCGATCTGGTCTCCGGAGACCCGGTACCGTTGACGAACCTGAGCGGCGGGACTTTCACTCTGGTCACGAATTCGGTCCCAAGCCGGCTTCCGCAGGAAGGCTCGGCCGTCCGGAGCCCCTTCGTCGCCGACGACAACCACGATGTCTCCATCGACGACGACGGCACCACGATCGCGTTTGTTTCCACTCGCGACCTTGTCGCCGGCGGCAACTCTTTCCCGAGCGAAGACAACGACGAGATCTTTACATACGTCCGCGGCGGTGCGATCAGTCAGGTCACCCAAACGCCTCGCGGCCCGATCTCAAACCCGATCTACAATAAGAATCCGACGATCTCAGGCGACGGAACGCGCGTCCTCTTTGCGAGTACGGGTGATAATCCGATCATCGGGATGACGGGCGGCAACAACCCCGCTGATAGTCGTAACGAGGAGTTGTTCATTTCCGACCTCGACGGGGCGGGTGCGCCCGCGGGACTGCGTCGCCAGGTGACGGTAACTACGCCGACAAATCCAGGCGACCCGGTCAATTTTCTCGAATACGGTAAGAGAATGAGCCGAAACGGCAACCTGATCGCGTTTGACTCACTTGCCGACCTCGCAAATGAGAACAGCGGGACTAACTACACGTCGTTCGCGACCTATCTCTACGATGTGACCGCGAATACCTTCAGGCGTATCGGCGACCGGAGCACGGCAGACAGCGGCGCGACGGGCGGGGACGTGCCGCGATATCCCACATTCACCGATTACGATCCGAATGGGGCGCCGGCGACACTTGTCCTCGAGACCCGGATGAATATCAAGCCCGATGGGGTGGTCGCGACCACGGCGTCCGACGGCCTGAATAACGATCCGGCCCGGCCTGTTCAGTTTTATACTTATCCGCTCAACGTACTGCCGGCCAGCGCGACCTTTACAAGGATAACCAAGTTTCCGATCTCGAGCGGTTTTCTCGCGCAGTCGCAACCTCTGGCATCTGATACATCAGAGCGTTTGGCGTTTAATCTCGCATTGACGGAACTCGGCGGCGGGAATACGGATCAGCTTAGCGAGGCCTTTTACCTTTACGTTCCGCCTGCGATCGGCGATCCGGTCACCGTTTTCGACCTCAGCTTCGTAACGGGAGCTTCGGGTCTCCCGATCCAGCCGACCGGCAGCCCAACACCGACCCCGAGCCCTAGCGGTTCACCAACGCCGACGCCGACCCCAACTCCGACTCCGACGCCGACACCAACTCCCACGGGTTCGCCGTCCCCGACGCCTACACCGGTCACTCCGGCCGCTGTTCTGGGCATTTCGCCGGGAATGCTGGCCAGGCTGAATTTCAAGACACCGCTGAGTCCGGCGATCACACCGCGTACCGCTGCGGGCGATATAGACCAGAGTTTTTCCCTGCCGATCTCGCTTAGCGGAGTCACGCTGACGATTAACGGTTACGCCTGCGGACTGCGCTCGGTCGACAGCAGTTCGATCGAGTTTGTCGCACCCAAGGGCCTGCTTAGTGCGCTGACAGGTACCAATTACCCGGTCGTTCTGAATAACCAGGGTACGGTGACCAAGGGCTTTGTTACGGTAGTTCCCGCACGCCCCGACGTGTTCAGCAGCGTGTTCGGGCCCGGCGGCCGTGCACGCGCATTCAATGTCACGAACCGCGTCCAGACGACCGAACCCTTTACCGTTACCACCGTCAGGATCCGCGGCGGTACGCGAGTGCCGACCGTGCTTCGTCTCCGGCTGACAGGTGTCGAAGGCGCGACCAGCGCTAACTTCAATATCCGCATCGGCGGTGTGACCATTGCCGGTACCCAGGTGCAGACGGGCGGCGTGCTCGTCGAGCCGGGAGTTTACACGGTCGACTTCACTCTCCCTGCATCGCTCAACCGTGCTGGAGATGTGCCCGTTGTGGTCAATATAATCGCCGGCGGGACGGTCTTCTCAACGCGGGTCGAGGACACAGCCCCGAGGATCCGCATCTTGTAAATATTCCATCTGCTCAACTTGATCGGGCAGGGCTCGCGTCCTGCCCTTTCTTATGCCTGGCGATTATGTCCCGATCACATTTTGTTATGTTTGCCAACCGTTGGCAGATGTAATAACCTAAACTGTATGCATTGCCGCCAATAAGCCTCACCTCGCTCGGCAGCCTTTATTAATAATAGTTAGTACCGCATCCCACAAAAGGAGTTGGTCAGTTCAATATGGCAGAAAAAGATGTAAATACGATGAAGATCTCGCCCAAAGTTTGGAAGAACGGTGAGGTGATCGACTGGGACGACGCACGGATCCACGTGATGTCACATGTTGTGCATTACGGATCGAGCGTTTTCGAGGGTATTCGGTGTTACGAAACGTCCAAGGGTTCGGCGGTTTTCCGGCTTCCCGAGCACATTCAACGTCTTCTCAATTCGGCAAAGATCTATCGTATGGATACGCAGTATTCGCGTGAGCAGATCTGCGACGCAACGGTGAGCCTCATCCGGGAAAGCGGACTCGAATCCTGCTACATTCGCCCAGTTATCTTCCGCGGCCTCGACGAGGAAAAGCCGGCATTTGGCGTGTACGGAATGGCGAATCCGATCGAGACCTACATTGCTATGTGGCAGTGGGGCAAATACCTCGGCGAAGAGGCGATCGAATCTGGCATTGACGTGTGTGTTTCAAGCTGGAACCGCATCACTTCGAACGCGATGCCCGCGATGGCAAAGGCCGGGGCGAATTATATGAATTCGCAGCTCATCAAGATGGAAGCAAAGCTCGGCGGTTTCGCCGAAGGCATCGCACTTGATGACCGCGGCCTCGTTTCCGAAGGTTCCGGCGAGAACATCTTTTTGGTTAACGGGGGCAAACTCTACACACCTGCATTAGGTGCTTCGATACTGCCGGGCATCACCCGTGATTCGGTCATTCAGATCGCCCGCGAAATGGGCATCGAGGTGATCGAGACCTCGATCCAGCGCTCGGCACTTTATCTTGCCGACGAACTTTTCTTTACCGGGACAGCAGCCGAGATATCCCCTATCCGCTCGGTTGACCGCATCACCATCGGCAGCGGCAAGCGCGGCGAGATGACCAAGGCTCTCCAGGACGAGTTCTTTGCGATCATAGATGCGCGAAGGCCCGCACCCGAAGGAGCCCAGTGGCTGACGTTCGTCGCTGACACCGCAGAAAAAAAAACGGCAGTAGCCTAGCTTCTGCATAGTACCGTACTTATCGCCCCGTATATTTTTGCGGGGCCTTTTCTTTTGCAATGAAAGTCATAGAGCCGTTCAAGGGGATCGCTCTGGACGCGGTAGTTTTTATCTGCGGCGCGGCCCTGATGATATTTGAGATCACGGGTTCGCGGGTCGTCTCGCCGTACATCGGTACTTCGACCTATGTCTGGACGAGTCTGATCGGCATCATTCTAGCCTCGCTGAGTCTTGGTTACTGGTTGGGCGGCCGAATGGCTGACCGCTCACCGCGAGTATCGATCCTTGCCTCGGCCATTTTCTCGGCCGCATTTCTACTCGCTTTGACCATCCTGATAAAAGATCCGCTGCTTGCGATGATCGCCGCGGGCGGCGTTTCGATCGAGTTAAAGGCGGTCATGGCTTCGATCCTGCTTTTTGCCCCGGCAAGCATCGCCCTCGGTTTCGTGACGCCCTATGCAGTAAAGCTTCGGATCACATCGCTCGGCGAAACCGGACGCACCGTCGGTCGTCTGTATGCGCTTTCGACCATCGGGAGCATCGGCGGCACTTTTGCTGCGGGCTTCACGTTGATCCCTTTTCTTGGCACCGATCGCACGCTCTATTCGATCGCCGCGGGGCTGATGCTGACCCCCTTTCTGCTCGTTCCGTTTGCTTTGGACCGAAGGGCGATCGGCGGGATCGTGATCTTGTGCCTAGCCGTCCTAGCGGGCGAAGGGTCACGCTACGCTAGGTGGAGCGGTTCGCGATATGAGGACATCGACACCAGATTTTCACGTGTGCAGATATACGATACGACCGACACCGCGACGGGCCGCGAGATCACGGCGATGACGTTCGACCCCTATTCCACCCAGTCGGCGATCTTCCGCGACGGCAACGAACTCGTTTTCGAATATACAAAGTTCTACCACCTCGTCCGAGTGATCAAACCTCATTTTCAAAGGTCGCTGATGATCGGCGGTGCGGGTTACAGCTTTCCCAAGGCCTACCTGGAGACATACCCCCACGCATCGCTGGAAGTGGCGGAGATCGACCCGGCAATGACCGAGATCGCGCGCCGACGGTTTCGCCTCCGTGACGATCCGCGGCTGGCGATCGTTCACGAGGATGGCCGCGTTTTCCTCAACAATGCACGAGCAGCTTCGTACGACGCCGTTTTGATGGATGCTTTCGGTTCGATGTTTTCCGTGCCCTGGCAGCTCACGACCGTCGAGGCAGTTCGTCAAATGAACCGGATCCTCAAGAACGACGGCGTTGTCGTATTCAATCTGGGTTCCGCTATCCGCGGCCCCGCGAGCCTCTTTCTTCAGGCCGAATTCGCGGCCTATCGCAGCGTCTTTCCGCACGTCTACTTGTTCAAGGTGCGTCCCGAGCGTCCCGACACCGATCTTCAGAATCTGATCGTCGTCGCCTGCAAGCGCGAGTGCCTGCCAGCGGATGCCGCCGGCGATGAGTTCATCGGATCCCTGCTCCGGCGCCGATACACGGAGGGCTTTCCACTCGAAGTTCCCGCACCTACCGACGATCTTGCACCGATAGAACGTTACAATTCGATCGCCCAAGCATTTACGCGTTGAGACCCGCCCATCGTTTTGGTTGTGCTAACGAAGTCCCTGCCCGTACTGTTCGGTGCCAAATGCGCCGATGCCGTTCAGGCGAAACGAGAAGACGAAGCGGTTCTCGTTGCGCACGCCGACATTGAATGTGTAGAACTGCAGGGCGAGCGAACAGCAATCGTAGGCGTAGCCGAGCGTGTAGAGCGAGCTGATAAGGGGCGAGAGGCGGGCCTCGCGGCGATTATGAAAATCCAGAAAAAGGGATGCCCCGCCGTACAGTCCGCGGTCGCGGTCGCCGATAAAAACAGCCGGGCTCCACTGCGAACCGCGCAGCGTACCGGGCTCCTTGCCTTCCTTATTCGCGTATTGAGCGAGCGAGGGAACTAACGTAACGGCCCGGGTATAATAGAAGGTCTGAAAGATCTTTACCAGTCGCGTATCGTACCCGACCGTGGCCGAAACCGCCCGCAGCCCATCGCCCTGAAATCCCAAGTCGAGCCGTGAGTTGAAGAATATCGTCTTTTGCGGACGGTAGGTGGCATCGATATTCAGCGGAGAGAACCGTCTCGGCACCCCGCCGAATGTGTAGAACGACAGCGTCGTGATCGGCTCGATCTGGTTGCGTCTGCCCGGGGTGAGTGCACCGCCGAACGTCTTATCGAAAAAGTATTTACCGCGCACCGTCAGCGTAAATATCTCGTAGGGCTGGACGGCCGC
>JAJNPX010000052.1 GCA_021155145.1 Acidisarcina sp.
GACCGGCTTGATGAAAGATTTTTTGAGAGGTTTGAACCATTCAAATAGGAAGAACTCTTCGAAGAATAAGCTTCCAAGTATCCTCTGAACCCGGCCAAAAGCGGTTGTCGTCGTGAACTATTTGGTCAAAAGCGGCCGCAGTGCGCCGTAAACGTTCTCGGTCATTATCCGCGTGCCCTCCGCGTTCGGATGTATACCGTCCGCCTGATTGAGTTCCTTCTTTGTGGCGACACCGTCAAGAAGAAAGGGCAGAAATTCGACCTTGTGTTCGTCGGCGAGATCGGGAAAGGCGTTCACATATTCGCGCTGATAATCGCTGCCCATCGTGGGCGGCGCGAGCATGCCGCATAACAAGACCTTTATGTTCTTCTCTTTGGCCCGTTTTATTATTTTTTCCAGGTTGGATCTCATACTCGCGACCGGCATGCCGCGAAGCAGGTCGTTCGCCCCGAGCTCCAATATCACGATCTTGGTATTCTCCTGCCCCAATACCCAATCTGCACGTTCCAGCCCGCCGAGGCTCGTATCGCCCGAAACACCCGCATTGACGACTTCGTAATCGTATCCGTCAGCCTTCAGCTTCTGCTGCAGTAGGTACGGATACGACTCGGGCTCGGTCAAACCAAAACCCGCCGTAAGGCTGTCGCCGAACGCTATTATCTTCGGCCGCTCGGACCGAATCTCGGGCACGGCGAGAGGCTTTTGCTCTGCAGCTTCCGGCCGCGGCTGAGGCGAACATCCTGTCACCACCAAGGCGGCGATCAAAAGTAGGAACAGTGTGCGTAATTCAATCCCTTTTCCGTTCATATTTCACAAGCAACGGCTGCAAAGCTATATAGACATTCTGTTGGATGACGCGCACGCCCTCTTTGTTTGGATGGATCTTGTCCTCCAACATCAATTTTGGATCTGATCGGACACCTTCCATAAAATCGGGCATATATGCGATGCCATTTTCATTTGCAAGGTCCGAATACATCCGGTCGATGCTCGCCGAATACGCGGAACCGACCTCCGGCGGCGGCTTAAATCCGCAAAGCAGCAGTTCGACATTTCGTTCTTTAACGCGCCTTATGATCTCGTTAAGGTCCGACTTTATCTCGTCGGCATCCACGCCTTTCATTATGTCATTCGCACCAAGTTCGAGTATGAAGATCCGGATCCCCGCTACACCCAAAGCGAGGTCGAGCCGTGCGAGGCCGCCTTTCGCAGTGTCTCCGCCCTGTCCATAATTGAGCACCTGAAACTCGTATCCGTCAGCATCAAGCCGCTTTTGCAATAGAGCCGGAAAACTGTCCTCCCAGGTTTCCAACCCGTAGCCCGCGGTCAGGCTGTCGCCGTAAGCGATCACCTTAGGCTGGTCGCCGATCGGCGGCGGAGTGGATCTGGGCAATTTGGGAGTATTCTCCACGACGCCCGGGCCCGAGCATCCGAAAAGGAGGGCCGACAAATATATGAAACTTATGATCGCTCTAGTTCGAATAAATTGATTCTCCCGCTTCGGCCAATAAAATATTGGAACTTGTTCGGTTTCATTTGGCAAGCTACGATTTGTTTGAGCAGGCGATATATGATCCAGCTAAGGGAGATCACAAAAACGGTCAGATCCGGAACGGAGGACCTGACAATACTTTCGAACGTGTCGATCGGGATCCCCGAAGGCCAGTTCGTCGCCCTAACCGGTGCCTCCGGCAGCGGCAAATCGACATTGCTCGGCTTGATCGCCGGCCTCGACGCCCCCACATCAGGTCAGATCTTGATCGACGGCGATGATATTACGGCGATGGGCGAGGACGGCCTCGCCGACATCCGAAGTGAAAAGATCGGATTCGTCTTTCAGTCGTTTCACCTCATTCCCAGTTTGACGGCGTTTGAGAACGTTCTGATCCCGATGGAGATCCAGGGCGCGGCCGGAGCCAAAGAACGGGCGGCCCAATTACTGAACGAGGTCGGGCTCAGCGACCGCGGACACCATTATCCGAACGAACTCTCGGGCGGCGAACAGCAGCGCGTCGCGATAGCCAGGGCCTTCGCCAACCGGCCTAAGATCCTGCTCGCCGACGAGCCGACCGGAAACCTGGACTCAAAGAACGGCCGTCACATTTTCGAGCTGATGGAGGACCTCCACCGGCAAAGCAATATCACGCTCGTGCTCGTGACCCATGACGCCGCCCTCGCCGCGATGGCCCAGAGACAGGTTGTATTAAAGGACGGCATTGTGATCAGCGACGAGGTCAACGGATGAGATTTATTCTGAACCTGACCATGCGCGAGATACGGTCGTCGTGGCGCCGGCTTCTGTTCTTTTTTCTCTGCATCGCACTTGGTGTCGGGTCGGTCGTCGGCCTTCGATCGCTCATTCAGAACCTTACTCGAGCAGTGGGCACCGATGCCCGTGCCCTGATGACCGCCGATGTCGAGATCAGCTCGACGAACGATTTTTCGCCCGGCGATATTGCGAAGATCGAAGAGGTCGTCGGCCGCTCCAGCATCATCGACGGCCGAAACGAAGTGATAACCACGGCCTCGATGGCAAGGCCGTCCGACCCCGCCAATACGAATGTGAAGTTTGTCGAGTTGAAAGGTGTTGAGCCTCCTTTTCCGCTCGTGGGATCATTCACACTCGACGGCGGACAGCGGTTTGACCCTGCGATGCTTGAGAAGAACGGTGCCATCGTCGCCCGTATAATGCTCGAAGACCTCGCGGTAAGCATCGGCGACAAGATCAAGATCGGCGAGGGAGAATTCGAGATACGGGCGTCGTTCGATCAGGAGCCTGGCGGTACT
>JAJNPX010000061.1 GCA_021155145.1 Acidisarcina sp.
CCGGCGGACACAGTTTCGGCAAGGCCCACGGCGCCGCCCCGGCGACAAATGTCGGTGTTGAACCCGAAGGAGCGAGTCTCGCCGCTCAGGGCCTCGGCTGGCACAACAGTTACGGTTCGGGAAAGGGCCCGGACACGATCACCAGCGGCTTGGAGGTTACCTGGACTGCGACGCCGACGAAATGGAGCAACAACTACTTCGAGAACCTATTCGGCTTTGAGTGGGAACTGTCGAAGAGTCCGGCCGGCGCCCATCAATGGGTAGCGAAAGATGCGCCGGAGATCATCCCGGACGCATACGACCCGGCGAAGAAGCACAAGCCGACGATGTTGACGACCGATCTTTCACTCCGATTCGATCCCGAATACGAGAAGATCTCGCGGCGCTTTCTGGCGGATCCGGATGCATTTGCAGATGCGTTCGCAAGCGCGTGGTTCAAGCTGACGCACCGTGATATGGGCCCGAAAGTCCGATACCTGGGGCCGGAAGTTCCGGCTGAGGACCTGATCTGGCAGGATCCGGTTCCGGCGGTCGATCATGAATTGATAGGCGATGCTGACGTCGTCGCGCTCAAGGCCAAGATCCTCGGGTCCGGACTTTCAGTTGCTCAGCTGGTCTCGACAGCGTGGGCGTCGGCATCGACTTTCCGCGGCGGTGACAAACGGGGCGGCGCTAACGGCGCACGTCTCCGGCTGGAACCGCAAAAGAACTGGGAAATGAACGATCCGGCACAGCTGGCGTCGGTGATAGGAAAGCTCGAGGCGATCCAGAATGAGTTCAACGCGGGCGGCAAGAAGGTGTCGCTTGCGGACCTGATCGTTCTCGGCGGCTGCGCCGCGATCGAAAAGGCCGCGAAGGACGGTGGATTCGACGTAAGCGTGCCTTTCTCACCGGGCCGCACTGATGCTTCTCAGGAACAAACCGATATCGATTCGTTCCGCTATATGGAGCCCGTCGCTGATGGATTTCGTAATTACAAGAGGCCTCAGTACAACGTGTCGGCAGAGGAGATGCTGATCGATAAGGCGCAGCAGCTCACGCTGACGCCGCCTGAGATGACCGTCCTGGTCGGCGGTATGCGGGTGTTAGGTGCGAACGCCGGCGGATCGCAGCACGGAGTTTTCACCAAGCGTCCGGGAACCCTGACCAACGACTTTTTTGTAAACCTGCTCGATCAGAGCACCGAGTGGAAAGCGTCCGATGACAGCGAGACGGTCTTTGAAGGCCGCGATCGGAAGAGCGGGGACCTGAAATGGATCGGTTCCCGTGTCGACCTTATATTCGGGTCGAACTCGGAGCTCCGAGCTTTGGCTGAAGTATATGGGTGCTCCGACGGCGGCCAGAAATTCGTTAACGATTTCGCGGCGGCCTGGAACAAGGTGATGAACCTCGATCGCTTCGACCTGGCTTAGCCGGTTCCGTGTGAAGTGCTTCGGAAGGCGGCTTGGCAACGGGCCGCCTTTTTGCATCTTTGTTGCCGTCCTGACTACTATTTCCCAAATATCAGGAGGGTTTCATTAATCAAGAGTCGCCGTGCAACGTTCAAACTCTTAGCGATCCGCGAAAGCCGCGTGCGGCGTAGTAAGATTCGGCCCCGTTGTGATAAATGAAGACCTGGCCGTAACGCCAGTCTCCGAATATGGCCCCGCCGAGCTTTCGGATCCCCGACGGTGTTTCGAGCCAGCTCGAGGTTTTCGTGTCAAACGTTCCCAACTGCTGCAATGCCCTGTATTCTTTTTCGGTTAGGATCTGTATGCCCATTGCGGCTGCTAGAGTGATGGCATCACCTTCCGGTTTATGCTCCTTCCTCGATTCCCACGCCGCTCGGTCGTAGCAGAGGCTTCGGCGGCCTTTGGGGCTCTCCGGCGAGCAATCATAGAAAATGAACTCGCCCGACTTTTTGTCAAACCCGACCACATCCGGCTCGCCGCCGGTCCTTTCCATTTCGCTTAGCGACCAGAGCTTTGCCTCGTCGGCCTCCAACCTTTTTTCGACATCGGCCCATTTCAGGCCCTTATGGCGGTCCATATTTTCCTGAAAGCGCGTCTTTAACTCCGTGAGTATTTCGATACGCTGTTCCGGCAGCAATTTCTTTTTCGACATATTGTAAAACGCCTCGTCAGATCATTTAGGATAACTGCGAACTATTTTGCATCTCGGCTTTCTTCAAAAAAAGCTTGCGTAGAAGGTGCCCTTTCCACATCCAGAGTCCCGTGATCAGAATTATCGGAACGGCGATGAACCTTACGACTGGTGCGTAGTTCGGAAGTTCTTCGAATGGGCTGTAAACATAGCCGATTATCGGGATCGCAAGGATGATGTGGGTCCAGCGAAGGATCGCTCTCTGCGTTGTGCTTCTGATCATGTGGTCTTTATTCTCCTCCCCTGTCACGCGTTGTTCTTAAGTTTGGCCGCTATGTTTTCGAGGCGGTCGTGCGCCATGTTGATCCCCTGTGCAAAGGGCAGCTTTAGCATCTGATCTCTGTCGGCGACGGAGCGGTAAACGATCTGCATACGTAGTTTGCTCCTCTCGTCGGTGAGTTGTTCGAACTCGAGAAACTCAAGCTGGACGGGAAATGGCGTGTTCTCCATTTCGAAGGTGCGTGTGATCTTGCAGTTCGAGACAAAGTCGTGGATCGTACCGTTGGCCCGAAAAACTACGTTACCCTCCGGATCGCGTGTTTCGAATTCATAGCCGCCATGCTTCTTATTTTCGAGTTTCAGGACCTTCGTTCCCATCCATTGTTCCACGATCTCCGGCTCCGCGTGTGCCCTAAAAAGCAGCTCCAGAGGCAAGTCAAATTCCCGCGTGATCAATATGTCTTGTTTGCCGTCCTCGGCTTCGATCTTCGTCTTTCGCTGCATACTATTTGTCCTTATACTGTTTCATTACGCTCTCCAATTTATCGAACCTGTCGTCCCACATCTTGCGGAACGGCTCGATAAACTCGGCGACCTCTTTCATCTTCCTGGGGTTGAAGTGGTAATAGATCTCGCGTCCGCTTT
>JAJNPX010000063.1 GCA_021155145.1 Acidisarcina sp.
CAATCGCCGTGACCGCGGAGGTAATACGATGGATTGGTTTGCGACCCTCAGCCTTGCACTCGGTTCCGCCTGGACGAGCGGCATCAACCTCTACGCGACCGTTTCGGTCCTCGGGCTGCTACAGAAATTCGGCAGCGTCAACCTCCCGGGTGGGCTCGACGTCCTCGATAACTGGTGGATCATCGGGATCGCGGGCGGCCTATACGTCGTGGAATTCTTCGCAGATAAGATCCCATACGTCGACAGCGTTTGGGACGTAGTTCACACCTTTATACGCGTGCCGGCCGGAGCGATCGTGGCGTGGGCGGCGGTTTCGGATATGGATCCGGCGATCGTGATACCCGCGACCCTTATCGGCGGAGGCCTTTCGCTCGCCTCACACGGAACAAAAGCCACGGCACGGATCGGCGCGAACCTTTCGCCGGAACCGGTTACCAATACTCTGCTCTCCCTCGCAGAGGACGCAATTGCGATCGTCGGCACATTGCTCGCTGTATTCGCTCCTGTCGTTATCGCGGTGATCCTGGTTGCGTTCGTCGTGTTCTTCTTTTGGTTTTTCCCGAAGATCTATCGCTCTATCCGCCGCCTTTTCCGGGCGACTGCCGCATTCTTCCGCGGTGAAAGTTTTGCCGATATAGCACGCAAGGCGGGCTGACCCGGCGCGTTCTTCCCTTTGAAGTAGAAACTTCAAGGAGGAACCATGATTCATCTCAAGCTCTCTGCGATCCTCGCGGTCGCACTCTTCTCGGGCTGCACCGGCGGTGATCGATCCGCCAGTGCGGAAATATCCGCAACTTCAAACAAATCCGTCGGCTTGTCGTCTTACGAGGTTCTCGACACCGCTCCGGTGTCGATGAACGCGAATGCCGCAACCAACGCAGTAGCGGCGAAGCAGGAGCGGAGTTCCCGGCGCACCGTAAAGAACGTAGTCCAGAAAACCTCGCTCGCCCAGGCGCAAGTCGTTCAAGAAGCTCCGCTGACCATCGAACGCAAGGTCGTCCGCAACGCCGATCTCCAACTCGAAACGACCGACCCTGAAGAAGCTCAACAAAAGATATCGGCGATAGCCGAGGCAAAAGGCGGCTACGTAGTCGAATCGAACCAAAGCACGAGCGACCTTCAGATCAAGAAGCGAGATACCGTTACGATGACGCTGCGTGTTCCCGCCGACCGCTTCCGATCGGCCCTCGACGAGATCCGAACGACCGCCGATACGGTGCTGATGGAGACGGTCAAAGGCCAAGACGTCACCGAAGAGTTCATCGATGTCGAGGCCCGATTGAAGGCACAGAAGGCGCTCGAACAGCAGTACCTCGAAATAATGAAGCGAGCGTCGAGTGTCGAAGACGCTTTGTACGTTCAGGGAGAACTGGCGGAAGTTCGCGGCGAGATCGAGAAGGTCGAGGGCCGGAAACGATACCTCGAGAATCAGTCGAGCCTCTCGACCATCAAGATCAAACTCCAGACTCCTGCAGCGATCTCGGCAAGTTCCTCGAACTTCAACTCACGCCTTGGCGAGTCGTTCGGAGCCGGCCTCGACGTCGCGCTCGGATTCATCCTGGGCTTGGTCACATTCGTTGTCGGTGCCGTGCCTTTTGGTCTTTTTATCGGACTTCCCGGCTTTCTCATAGTCCGTCATTTATGGCGAAAACAGCGAAGGCCGATGTCGGTGACCGAGATCGCAAAGGAAGAGATCGAACAAGATTGACCCGTTCGAGGGAACCCTTTTGTTCCTCCGGTGTCTAACCCAGCGGAGGAACAAAAGTATGAGATTGACGATCCTGGTCGTGTGTTACATGTGTGTCTTATTCACCGCATGCTCGCCCGTAGCAAACCCGGCTGCCAACCGAATATCTGCATCTACGGACAAAGGCACAAAGATCTCCTTCGGCATCTACGATATTGCCAAGAGCGGTCCGAGCTTTTCCGACTTGTTCGCAGCCCCCGAACCGCAATTCCAAAGGGGCATTTCATCAGCTCAACCCCCGACGGTCGAGGCGAAGGGCCAGGAGCCCGGCGATGTCATAACTAATGCAACGGCACGCTCCACAAACTTGCAGGACGGCCCTCTCGCTGCCGAGCGGCGCGTCATCAAGAATGCCGAAATGCATCTCGAATCTCGCGACCCGGATACGACTCAAAGGGTCATCGTCGCCATTGCCGAAGCGAACTTTGGGTTCGTACTATCGTCCGAGCAAAGCATTAGCGACATCACACAAGGCGTTCGCGATTCGGCCTCGATCACGATCCGCATTCCGACGGATCGTTTCGCTGATTCGATCGACGCGATCCGGCAGTCGGCAGACCGCTTCCTCGTCGAATCGATCAAGGGTGAGGACGTGACCGAGGAATTCGTCGACATTCAAGCGCGACTTCGTGCAAGGAAAGCTCTGGAAGATCAGTTCTTGCTGATAATGAAGCAGAGCGAGACGGTCGAGGACGCCCTCCTCGTGCAGAGCCGCTTAGCCGAGGTACGGGCTGAGATAGAAAAGATCGAGGGCCGCCGCCGGTATCTGCAAGATCAGACGTCGTTCTCGACGATCAAGGTCTTCATCCAAACGCCGACATATCTCGCTGCCCGAACCGGCGGATTCTTCGCCCGACTCGGCGATTCGGCCGCCCGCGGTGCCGACGCGGCGGGCAATTTCACCCTGCACCTCATCACCTTTGTGATCGGTGCCATGCCGCTCGTTCTCTTTGTCGGGCTGCCGATATTTCTGATCGGCCGCTCGTTCTGGCGGCGAAACACTACTACAATGTCGGTTACGGAGATCGCTGAAGAAGAGATCAAGTCGGAATGAAGATCGAAACAGTTTTTCAATTTGTTGCGGTGGTACTTGCGGGGACCGCCGCCTATTTTTTGTGGACCGGGAACGAGGACGGAGCCTTCGTCTCGGCTGTTCTGGGATGCCTGTCGTTTTTCCTGAGTATTCGGTTTCAGGTTAAGGCCAGGAACCAGGTTAGAAATGCCGAACGCGAAGCCGCTCGATCGTCCGACGAAACTGGATCCTAAAAGTACCGAAGGGCAAGGATAATTTCGCTAATGTCAAAGATCGTACTTGCAACCTTTGGCTCGCTCGGCGATCTGCATCCAAAGATCGCCATCGGCCTCGAATTAAAAGAACGCGGCCACGATCCGGCTCGCGGCACCCGTGGTCCATCAAGGCGGTGTCGGCTGGCGAGTTAGAGAAACTTCTCCGATAGCCCGAAGCGGCCCTGATACGATAAAATCGTTTCGTGCAAAAGATAATCGAGCTGCTTGAAGCTAATAAACAGTGGGCTGAGAGCCTGAAAGCCGAAGACCCGACCTTCTTTGAGCGACTCTCCGAGGCTCAGAATCCGGAGATACTCTGGATCGGATGTTCCGACAGCAGGATCACGCCGACATCCAGCGTCGGGCTGCTTCCCGGCGAGATGTTCGTACACCGGAACGTTGCAAATCTGGTAAATCACAGCGATATGAACTGCCTTGCGGTGATGCAGTTCGCTATCGAGGTGCTCAAGGTTCGCCACGTTATCGTCTGCGGCCATTACGGATGCGGCGGGGTCAAGGCGGCGTTCGACGATTCTCGATACGGCCTTGTCGACAACTGGCTCCGGCATATTCAGGACACGATGCACAAGCACCGCGAAGAGATCGACCGCCAGGGCGATTACGAGGCTCAGCTGGACAAACTGTGCGAGATCAACGTCATCGAACAGATCGTAAGCGTCGGTGAAACGACGATCGTCCAGGACGCATGGGAGCGCGGCCAGGAACTTTACATTCACGGCTGGATCTACCGCATTGCCGAGGGCATATATCGCGACCTCGGCGTGACAGTAAGCTCGCTTGAGCAGATCGGTGCGATGCGTGATACGACATTCGACCGAAGGGTCGAGACGCGGCCTGCCGGTAGTAGACCCGCTTAGGTTCAAGCGGAAACTCTGACCCAGGTTTTGAAGCTGTGATTTTTGGTGCAAAACGCAATTTCCCCACGTCGGCTTTTCTGGCCGTTTTAGTGTTGGTTTCAGCCTTTTTCCTTCCGCTCTCCGTTTTTTCCCAGATGTCCCGCAAGCCGTCGCCTATGCGTGAACCTCCGGGAGCAATGGACAAGAAGCCGGATTCCAAAAAGAACTCCCTTCTCCGGATCTCTTCGCGGGAAGAGTTTGACACCATTGCCCGCA
>JAJNPX010000081.1 GCA_021155145.1 Acidisarcina sp.
CATAACTCGATCGCGCTTTTCCGGCGTTGAATAGCTTCGCAACTCGGCAACCAAAGTCTGTGTTTCCGTTTCCATCAACGAGCCGTAAGCGATCGAGAGATGATTGATGAACTCTTTTGTAGAATTCCGACCTTGGCCCTCTGCTATATTCGAAGCGATCGAGACGACCGCCCTTCGCACCTGCAAACTCAAGCCAAAACGTTCTTCAGGCGGGAGATCGTCCGTAAGATCGTAAACCAGGTCGACGAGTTCCATTGCCTTTTGCCAGGCGATCAGTTGTCTGTAGTGCTGAACGGCCATGATGTCGATCTATCTGACCCCCGACCACCGGCCACCGACCACTCTTATCCTACCATCGACGCTACTTCCGCGGCGAAATCGTCCTGTTTCTTCTCGATGCCTTCGCCCATCTTATAGCGTGTGAAACGGCGAATGGTGATGTTCTCTTTGATCGAACCGATCTTTTCGGCAACGAGCTCGCCGATCGTCCTCGACGGATCTTTTACGAAGGGCTGATCGACGAGAACGTTCTCCTCGTAGAACTTGTTCAAGCGGCCTTCGATGATCTTGTTGAGCACATCCTCGGGCTTTCCTGCGTTCTTCGGGTCGTTCTTTAGCTGTTCGCGCATTATCTCACGCTCTTTGTCGAGCAGGTCGGCCGGAACCTCTTCGCGGCTGGTAAAACGCGGGTCGGAGGCGGCGATATGCATCGCGACGTCCTTAACAAGCTGCTGAAACTCGTCGCCGCGGGCCACAAAATCGCTCTCGCAATTGATCTCGACCATCACACCGACCTTTCCGCCCATATGAATGTAGGAACCGACGGCTCCCTCGGCCGTGACGCGGCCCGCCTTTTTACCGGCGGTCGCCATGCCTTTTTTGCGAAGGATCTCCATCGCCGCGTTCTCGTCGCCATTTGCCTCGACGAGAGCGTTCTTTACATCCACCATACCGGCGCCCGACTTTTCGCGTAACGCCTTTACTGCACTTGCTGTGATCTCTGCCATTTTTATTGCTCCGATAGAACGCGAACATCCATGTCCGCTAGTTCAAAATATTTGCGGATCTGATCGTCCGCGTTCCGATTTGTAAAAAAGCGTAGCCAATTTGCCGACACCGGAAAAAAGCCACGCTTTCAAGAATATTTGAAAAGAATCTAGCTTGCCGTTGCTTCGTTGCTCTCTTCAGCCGGCTTTTCTTCAGATGCGGTTTCGGCGGTGGTATCAGGCACCGTTTCGGCGGCTGCCTCGGCATCCGGGGCGGCCTCCATCTCGGCGCTCACCGCTTCATCCTCTTCTTCTATCTCGATGCCGCCGTCCTCTTCATCCGGGTCGGTGATGCCGGCCTTGGCGAGAGTTGCGGCAATGTCTATCTGGTCTGCCGCGACGTCGTCGGCTTCCTCGGCAGCGGGCTCGGCCTGCGGAGTTCCGCCTTCGGTCCCGATCTGCTTGCCTTCGAGGATGGCGTCTGCAATGCGCGATGCGAAAAGCCGGATCGCCCGCAGCGCGTCGTCATTGCCGGGGATCACGTGATCGATGCCCTCAGGCGAGCAATTCGTGTCGACGACCGCGACGATCGGGATGCCAAGCCGGTTCGCCTCTTTTACCGCGATATCCTCTTTCCGGACGTCGATAATGAAGAGCATGTCCGGAGCGCCGCCCATATCCTTGATGCCGGCGAGATTCTTCATCAGGCTTTCGTGCTCACGGTCGAGCTTGAGCCGCTCTTTCTTCGTGAGCATCTCAAAGCGGCCGTCCTCGCGCATCGCCTCGATCTCTTTGAGCTTGGCGATCGATTTTTGCACCGTCTGATAGTTGGTCAGGAGTCCGCCAAGCCAGCGGTTGTTCACATAGAACTGACCGCAGCGCTCGGCCTCTTCCTTGATGGCGTCCTGGGCCTGACGTTTCGTGCCGACAAACAGGATCTTCTGATTGGGCCGTTCGGTCAGCGATTCCTGAACATATGCCAGAGCATCGCGAAACAGCTTTTGGGTCTTTTGCAGGTCAATGATGTAAATACCGTTTCGCTCGCCAAAGATGTACTCCTTCATCTTCGGGTTCCAACGGCGGACCTGGTGACCAAAGTGAACTCCTGCTTCGAGGAGTTCTTTCATCGTAACTGTAGCCAAAATTTTATCTCCTTGGTTTCTGTACTCAGCAGGGCCGTAATGTAACCAAAGGGCCCTGCCAATGGATTAAGTTCAGAGTGCGCGATCTATCGCGCACCCTGAACAGTCTATCTCTTCGAGAACTGGAACCGCTTACGTGCGCCCTTCTGGCCGTATTTCTTACGTTCTTTCTGGCGCGGGTCGCGGGTCACAAGGCCGGCTTTCTTCAGCGTCGGACGAAGGTCGGCGTTGTACTCCATCAGGGCACGGGTGATGCCGTGGCGAACCGCACCTGCCTGTCCGGCCGAACCGCCGCCATCGACATTCACCAGAATGTCGAACTTGCCGGTAGTTTCGGTCAGGTTCAACGGCTGGCGGATTATCATCTGCAGCGCCTGATTCGGAAAATATGTTTCGAATTCGCGTTTATTGACGATGATCGCTCCCGATCCGGGACGAAGGTAAACACGTGCGGTCGAGGTCTTTCTGCGGCCGGTGCCGTAATACTGAATGTCTGCCATAACTGAATTGTTCAAAGTTTCATGTTCAAGGTTCAAAGTCTCGATTCACCGGTTTCTCCAACCTTGAACCTTGAACTTCGAACTTTGAACTACTTGGTTGCTATTTCTAGAGCTTCCGGTTTCTGTGCGGTATGGCGATGGTCGGCGCCCGCGTAAACCTTTAATTTCTTTGCCATTGCCTTACCGAGTTTGGTCTTGGGCAGCATACCCTTGACGGCGAGTTCGATCACCTTTTCGGGCTTTTTCTCGAACATTTCCTTGACCTTCGTTTCGCGAAGCCCGCCCGGATACAGCGTGTGGCGGTAATAGACCTTCTGGTCGTTCTTCGAACCCTTGAAGACGGCCTTGCTCGCATTGATGACGACGCAATGGTCGCCCATATCCAAAAAAGGCGTCCACGCGGGGTTGTTCTTGCCCGAGATGATGCGTGCAACTTCGGTGGCCAAACGGCCCACGGTCTTGCCCTCTGCATCGACTACGAACCATTTACGGCCATCGGCCAAACCCTTCCCACTCGGAAAATAAGTACTCATATCTACCTACACTGATAGCGATCCTTCGCAAAAAGCGAACTCACAGAGTATCTAAAACCGCGGGCAAGGTCAAGTCAAAAGCGGGGGTTTGTGGGTTGGGCCAGGCGTTCGGCCGGGCCTGCCGACTTTGTGACCGGGCGGGGCGGATTTCGTGATAGAATCTCGCTCCGGAACAAATATATGTCAGGTCAAAAGTCGAGAGTTGAGGTCGGAAAGGGTTCTTTCCCGTTCGCGGCGGCGGGCGTCGCCATTCTGGTCATCGCCGTGCTTCTGCTCGGGGTTACCTACGCCAGCCGCACGCCGTACGGGGCAGAGGTCGGCGTCGCTGCCGATCTGGACAGCGCCGTCAACGAATATCTGGCGAAGAACGAAAAGCGATTCCCGACGCGAAGGTCATTCTACAACTGTGCGGGATTTTTTGAGTCGATGTTCAACGGTAAACAGGACGTCGCGATCGCGATCGAGCAGGGAGCGTGGCGGCCCGGCATAGAGCCCGACGGCTCAGTGGGCAATCTGCTGATAGTGAGTGCACGCCGGGAGAAGGACGGAGAATGGCAGATCTCGTCGAGGCCTGTGCCGGATGCCACTTACGATCCTTCGTCGAGGGCGGCCGATAGCCCGGAGCATCCGTGCAGCCTCGCCAAGGCTCAATGATCTTGTCCTTTTGCCGCCAG
>JAJNPX010000421.1 GCA_021155145.1 Acidisarcina sp.
TTCTCGACGACCGTTGTCGGCGGTTCTTCCGTTTTGTTCATTCGGTTGATGAGCATTTGCTGGCCAAAGCTCACGACGTTGCCGAACAGCCAATAAATAAGCAAACCCGCCGGTGCCGTCCACATTACCCAGAGCATCATCGCCGGCATCAGATAGGTCATCATCTTCTGCTGCATTTGCTGCTCGGGCGAGACCGCCGGTGCCGTCGGGGTAAATTTCATCGCAAGGATCATCGACCCGGCAAACGCAAATTCCAGAATATGCCACGGGTCCGCGGCCGAAAGGTCCGGCAGCCATAAAAAGGTAGCCTGTCGGGCGTCAAGGGCGATAGTTATGGCCGTATAAAACGCTATAAGCAGCGGGAACTGAAGGAGCATCGGCAGGCAGCCGCCGATCGGCAATGCGTCCTTGGTCAGTTTTAGCTGATCCATCTGCAAAGCCCGCATCCTCGGGTCGTCGGTAGGCACTCCTTTCTTTTGCAGGGCCTTTATCTGGTCCTGTATCTCCTTCATCTTCGGCGCGTTCCCGGCCGCCTTTTTGAACGACTTCGACTGTTTCCACCTCAGCGGGAACAGCAGCGAATAAAAAAGGAACGTAAAGACGATGATCGCAAGGCCGTAGTTTTGCGTGATGCCGTTAAAAAAGTGCAGGGCGTGCAGGATAGGGATCGAAAGCGGCTTTGTGAGCCAGCGCAGCCACCAGTAGTTGCTGAAATTTATGAGATTGACGAATTCAAGCTCGCGGCCCGCGGCCTCGCTCAACTGCGTATCCAGCGGGGACAAAAGGAAGTAATCCTTTGGCCCGGTGAATACTTTTGTGACCGCTCCGTCAGCCGAAACCGGCAGGAATGCGGTTACCAGGTGGCGGGTTTCCTTGGTCTTCGGGCTGCGGATGACCCAGCTGAAAATACTGTCGTAGAACGGCTGAGTATCGACGTCGTACTTCGATGCCTGATAGACGATGCCCTGCTGCTGCTGGGCGGGTATTCCGGCCATCGCAAAATAGGCGTCGCTCACGCCTGCCCAATCGACGGTGCCGGCGTCCTCTAAACGGGCAGTTCCATCAGCCCCGTATTCGAATGAATAATAACCCTGACGGCGGTGGATGTCTCCGTTTATACGTGCCACAGCTTCCGATTCGATGTGATAAAAGTTGTGGTGATTAATGGCATGATCGCCGATGCTGGCGCCGATGGCGAGCCGTATATTCGGCAGCGGCTGCCCGTTTTGCCTTGCATCGACCGAAACATCCGCAATATAGCTATCCGCCCTGAAAACGAACGTTTTCTTGATCTCGACGCCGTTAGCTGCGGACATCGTCATTTCGATCGTCTTTTCAGCTCCGTTCGCAAGATCTATCGTCGGCTCAGGGACGGATATCTGATAGTTGCGCTCATTCGCCAGGGCATTGATACCACCATCCGCAGTGAGCAGCCTGAAAGGAAATTCCCTCTGCTCCGTGGCCTTTTGCGAGATAAGCTGAAGCGGCTTCTCTTCATTTGCAGTGGAGCCATCCGCAAAAACGGCGTAGTCACTCTTTGGAGAGCGGTTTCGCAGTATCACCCAACTCGTAGCAACGGCGCCGCGCGAATCCAGCGTTACCTCGTACAACGGCGACTTGATCGTGACCGAACGGTTCGGCACGCTGTCGGGAACCGCGTCGGCTTGTTGGGCCGGCGGCGTATTCTGTGGGGCCGTAGCCGGCGCGGACGCGGCAGTATTCACCGCCGACGTCGCTGCCGAATTGGTATTGGCGGACGAAGCCTCGGTATTGGCATTATCTGCCGGCGGGGCGGTCGGCGTAAAAAAGTACGACCACCCAAAAAGTACGACCATGGACGCAACCGCCGCGATCAAAAAACGAGACTGGCCCTGACTGTTTTGATTATCCACTACTTCCTATTTGGGATCTGAGAACTTGGATGCCGATTCTCGTTTCCCCTCGATCGTTAGATCGTTAAACTAAAGTTCCGTGCCCGGATATCCCGAGATCAGAGAACGGGGTCGTGCCCGCCCCTGCAAAACGGCTGACAGCGTAGAATACGCTTCATGCCCATCCATGTTCCCTTGAGTGCCCCGTATTTTTCGACGGCCTGGCGGGTATAGTCGGAACAAGTCGGCTCGAACCTGCACGCAGGCGGCAGGAATGGCGAAACCATCGCCTTATAAACTCCCAAAAGATCGAGAACCAGGAATTTCATCGATTTCAGATATTTTGCCACAACGGCCGACCCAAACACGACCGTCACCGTACACGCGACCGGTCGCCGGCGAGGTCGCGTGCCGCCCTGGCTACGATGTCTCTGAACTCTGCGAGCGGCTTTTCCAGCTTCGTATGCAGCAGACTTCGGCGGGCGTTCATCACCCAATCGCATTTTACGGCGACACCGTCCAGCTCTGCCCTGCTCAAACGGAACGTCTCTCTCAATAGCCGCTTGGCTCGGTTGCGGTCATGTGCCTTGCCTATCGCTTTCTTTGTGGCCGTGATCCCGACCCGCTGGAGCGATCTTCCGTTGGGCAAAATAAAGACCGTCATAAAACGGCCTTCGATGCGAAAACCCTTATCGTAAACACGAAGAAACTCGGCACGCTTAGCGAGCCGAGCTTCTTTCGGTAGTCCAAAACTTAATAATGCTGAACCGTCAGACGCTTTCGGCCCTTGGCGCGGCGGCGCTTGATCACGGCCCGGCCGTTCTTGGTCGCCATCCTTGCCCTGAACCCGTGCTTTTTCGCGCGTCGGCGATTGTTTGGTTGAAACGTTCTCTTCGGCATAATCGCTCTCCATGAAATTCACCCGAAAGTGAAAACCTAGAGTTTACGCAATACTGAGGCATGTGTCAAAGCAAGATCGAGCGATGATCTGCGCATTTTTACAGGGATTCGCGAGGGGTTATACTTGTTGGACAATGGATAAGAAAATAATTACCCCCGATGAATGGGACGAATATCTGGCCGATTTCTCCGCCCGGAACCAGGGCCGCCGTGCCCGTTTCGAGGCATTCATCCGCGGCAGCGTTGCCGAAGAGGATGAGGAAGCGGTTTTTCGGTCCGTTTCGATCGCGGGAGACAAGGTGACCATCAGACGTGCCGTCAAGACCAAATCGGGCGATTCACCTATCTCCGATGAGATCGAAGGGGTCCATGGCATCGCCGTCCAGCTCGATTCCGACGGCAGCGACAATACCATGGAATTCATGAACACGAACGGCGACCTGACCGTGCTCCACTTCGAATCGATGGTCGACGGCGAGAGCTGACCTTTCACTTACGCCTTATCACTTATTCCGGAGTACGTGGTCCGTCTCCCTTCGATCGTCAGCCTGCCTGAAACGATCCGTCTAACTGCATCCACGTAAGCGGCGTGCTCCTGCTCGAGGATGCGTTCGGCTAGGGTCTCGGCCGTATCATCGTCCTTTACCTCGACCACCCGCTGCAAAATGATCGGCCCTGCGTCCAGATGCTCGTTCACGAAGTGGACAGTGCACCCGGACACTTTCACACCGGCGTCGATCGCCTGTTGCTGAACATTCAGGCCGGGAAAGCTTGGCAACAGGCTCGGGTGAATGTTGACGATCCGGTTCGGAAACGCGCGTACGAATTCGGGCGAGAGCAGCCGCATATAACCTGCTAGGCAGACAAGCTCGACGCCACGCTCTTTCAGAGCGGCCACGATCTCGGCATCGTGCTCTTCGCGTTTGCGTCCGTTTTTTTCAATGACCAAAGTCTCAACGCCGCGCGTCCGAGCCTTTGCCAAACCCGCCGCATCCGCCTTGTCACTGATCACGACCGTAACCTCAGACGCAGGTATCTCGCCGCTCGCGACGGCATCAACCAAAGCCACCATATTCGACCCGCGGCCTGAAATGAGAATGCCGATGCATGCCATCACCGCTCAATATTCGCTTGAGACGTAGCCAGATCTTTGAACTTGAGACCAAACTTTTCCTCTAGAACCAATTTTGCAGCGGCGTTCGTCTTGGCGCGTGCTAACGGAGGACAATATACGTGCGACTTCCATCGATATGTGCCGTAATAATCTACCCAGTGTTGAATCGGCATGTATTCACCCAACGTGATTGGATCTATATCCCCGCTGTCCTTTATCCACATTCTCTTTGATTCCGTCATCGATGGAGCCGAAGGAATATCTACCCAAACCTCATGGCGTTTGCACGGCTTTTCAGCCCGGATCCATATTTCTTCGGCGAGACGGCGTCTGGCATTAATGTTCTCTGGCTCATTTCCCCCCAAATCCTTGAATTGGGTCAGCGGGCTATTATCTGAATCTCGGCTTGAACTGATAATTCCCGGCTCAACAGTCTGGCGCGAGACTACCAGTGCCCGTTTCCAGAGCCTTCTCTCACGAATATCCTTAATCAGCGCTCTAATATCTGGACTGTCAGAAAGTTCGGGGGTCAGAACTGCGTCATCGGTCATGCGCATGAAATTGATGGGAGATGTCAATCGATACCCTCCAATCGTTGAGCCAGAAGACTCGGCTAACTCAAAGAGAGCCCATAGCATACAATCAACTGCTCGGACTTTGTGGTGATGATACATGCCCGTAAACAGGAGCATTTTATTGAACATTATCTGGGTTAACGGCGAAACTCCCGCTATCGTCCCAGTCAAGCGTGTGAACTCGTCGCCTTCGGTGTCCTTAGCAGTTAAGACCTCGATGGAGGCATAAAGACGATCGAGATCGATTTGGAGCTTCAGCCCGCTGAACATTCCATCTCGATGCATGTAATCAAGTTTGTCGGCGTCAAATGGACCGTGGACAAACTCCCCGAGATACATTTCGTGGTTCTTCATGTTGCCCGTGATCATGTTGCTTGCTTCTTCAACGTCGAGCCTCAGCGTGTAGAACTTATTGATATAGGAGACAAACTGTCTGAATCGCTGTGATAGGACCATCAGACTCGAAAGCATTTCACCGGCACCGCTGTCTTGATAATAGGCTTCCTTTTGAATTTTCGCGAGCGACGAGTCCTTGGAGAAATATTGTTCACTGGTGTGCGAAAACGGCCCATGTCCAATGTCGTGCAGAAGTGCGGCAAATCGCACCTTCCTTTCAAAATTGCCGTCGAAATTCGAATCCCGAGTCCGCAACGCACGGCACATTTTACCGGCCTGGA
>JAJNPX010000127.1 GCA_021155145.1 Acidisarcina sp.
CCCGCGATATGCAGTTCGCCGACGGCCAATGGCAGCGCGGCAAATCGTGCGACACGTTCGCGCCATTTGGTGAGTTCGTTGCAACCAAAGACGAGATCCCCGATCCGCACGATCTGCGCATCCAGTTCCGGTTGAACGGTGAGACGATGCAGGATTCGAACACGAACCAGCTCATATTCAAGATTCCGGACCTTGTCGAGTACATTTCGAGATCGATCACGCTCGAACCAGGCGACATAATCGCGACCGGCACGCCGCCCGGAGTCGGATTCGCCCGCAAACCGCCTGTATTCCTGAAAGACTGCGATGTCTGCGAGGTCGAGATAGAGGGATTGGGAGTGCTGATCAACCCGGTATCAAAGGGATGAAGAACGTCCGAAAAAACTGAAAGCTGAAAGGTGAAAACTGAGAACGGAAGTCTAGTTTTCAGTTTTTAGTTTTCACTTTTCAGTTTATCCGGACCTAATAAGATGTTCGACCTGACAGGAAAGACCGCACTCGTAACCGGTGCCGCGACGGGCATTGGCGAAGCGATCGCTCGGGCTCTTTCGGGGGCGGGCGCGTTTGTTTATGTCGGTGACCTAAACGAAGAGGCCGGAAGCAAGGTTGCCGAGGCCATCGAGGGAGAGTTCCTCAAACTAGATGTCTCATCACACGATGACAGTATCGCCGCTGTTCGGAAAGTCCACTCCGACCGTGGCGACCTTGACATCCTCGTTAACAACGCCGGCATCGGCCATGTCGGGACGATCCTGAACACTGATGCGGTAGATCTCGAACGCCTTTTCGCGGTCAACGTCCGCGGGATGTACGATCTGACCAAGGCGTTCATTCCGAAGATGATCGAACGCAAGTACGGAGTGATCGTAAACATTGCCTCGATCGGTGGAATTCTCGCGATACGCGACCGAATTGCCTATTGCACGACGAAATTCGCGGTTGTAGGAATGACCAAGTGCATCGCTCTTGATCATGCACGTGACGGGATCCGGGCGAATGCGGTCTGTCCCGGTCGGGTAGAGACCGATTTCGTTAGGCGCCGACTCGCTGAATATCCGGACCCCGGAAAAGCCTATGAAGAGATGGCCTCGACCCAGGCCGTCGGCCGTATGGGCAGGCCCGAAGAGGTAGCCGCAGCCGTCCTTTATCTCGCGAGCGACGAAGCCGCTTTTGTTACGGGAACAGCCCTCGAGATCGATGGCGGGTGGGCGGCGGGGCGGTAATCGCGAACGTGTAAGTTGTTCCATTTTCGCAAGTTAACAAATTTGTGGAACGTCCCATCTAATCAGTCTTTTTATTAAGTGAACGGAAGATATCGGTGACCAAGTACAGTGGCGAACAAATTGCAGGCCATTGGAAGCGGGCGAGGTCTGTTCAATAGCTCCTAAGTATAAGTTGTGGGATACCGCGTTTCGCCCTGATGCGCGGTATTTCTTTACGCGCTCAGAGTGCGCGATTTATCGCGTATCTCCTTCTTGTCGTACAATCAATCCCGATGCAAAAGGTCCTGACAGCTGCCCAAATGCGCGAGGTCGATCGCCTCACCACCGAGCGCTACGGCATTCCGTCGATCATCCTCATGGAAAATGCCGCCCACGCCGTCGCCCGCGTCATCACTGAGAAACTCGGCGGCTCGGTCAAGGGAAAGTCGATCCTGATCCTGTGCGGCAAGGGAAACAACGGAGGGGACGGAGCTGCATTAGCGAGGATCCTTCGCGCCGAGGGTGCGATTCAAGAGGTCTACTTGTTCGGAAAGCTCGACGAACTACGGGGCGATGCTCTCACTAACTTCGGGGCCCTAAAAAGCGTAGCTTCGACAGATTTCGAGGCGAAAGGTGACATATACCTCGAAGAAGTTCCGTTGATCGACTATTGGGTTCATACGACTGGTTTTGAGACTCAACAGTTTGACGTTATCGTGGACGCCCTGTTTGGAACGGGTCTCTCACGGCCCCTTGACCTTCTATACTCAAATGTTCCGTCAGTCTGTTCGAAAGATTATCGCGGGTCGAACCTTCTTGTGTCTGTCGACGTGCCGTCAGGCCTCTCCTCGGATTTCTCGGAAGTTCCGGAAATTCATTTTGCAGCAGACGTCACAGTGACGTTTACAGCTCCGAAGATTGTTAACGTTGTTTCACCGTCAGCAAGGTTCAATGGTCAACTGATCGTTGCGGATATTGGTTCCCCGAAAGAACTGATTGACGAACAAATGTCTCAGATCTTCGTTGCTGAGCGAACTGACGCAGCCGCATGGCTAGAGACCTCTAAGTTCCGCGACGACTCGTATAAGAACAAACGCGGACACGCTCTTATCATCGCCGGATCCGAAACCTATTCAGGTGCCGCCGTGCTCGCCGGAAACTCCGCGATCCGATCCGGAATCGGGCTGGTGACTCTTGCTTGTCCGGCCGAAGCAAAGACAGAGATCGCGAGCCGCCTTCTGCCAGAGGTCATTCTCGCAACTATCGGCTCCAGAGAGTACGATGAGCTAGCCCCAAAGGCCAACGCCATTGCCGTCGGCCCGGGCCTGTCCGCGAACGATCCCGAGATCGAATCGCTTGTGCGAAAGATCGTCGAAGAGCGAACGTGGCCGGTGATCGTTGACGCCGGAGCGTTGAGGTTCTTTTCACCAATGCACAGGACCACAGAGCAGAAGCCCGCGCGTGAGCAAGGACTTAACCCTCAGGTTGATGTCGAGGCCCTTGCGGACAAGAATGTCCGCGTTCCACCGCTCATCCTCACCCCACACGAAGGCGAGTTCCTGCGGCTACTAGGCACCGAAGACAAGAACGCGATCAAAGACCGAGTCGCCGCTGTCCGCGAGTTTGCGACAACCAACTATGTCATCCTCGTACTCAAAGGTGAGCGGGTCCTGATCGGCCATCCCGACGGTCGAGTAGTGGTGAACCCGACCGGTAACTCTGGCCTCGGCAAAGCGGGTAACGGCGACACGCTAACAGGTATTCTCGCGGGTTTCTGCGCACAGGCGGCCGCGATGGACATTGACATTTTCGAAACCGTTGTGGCCACCGTTTACATCGCCGGACTCGCTGGTGACATCGCGGAAAAGAGATACGGCAAACGCGTAATGACCGCCTCCGACGTACGCGAATGTCTAGCCGATGCATTTGCGCGAGTAGAGGAAGGTGGATAGAAATTACGACATTTTTGATCGCTTATACTGTCGATATCTTGAATGAACAATCAAGTGTTCTCTTGCAATGAACCCGAGGCGACATTCGAACTCGGCAAATCCATCGGAGGACAACTGCGCTCGGGCGACGTGGTTCTGCTCTTCGGCGGACTAGGGGCGGGCAAG
Source organism: Acidisarcina sp. (assembly GCA_021155145.1). GTDB lineage: Bacteria > Acidobacteriota > Blastocatellia > Pyrinomonadales > Pyrinomonadaceae > OLB17. Next base: position 3,320 of record JAJNPX010000127.1, read on the forward strand.
ACGCTTCTGACCAAAGGAATTCTCGGCGCCCTCCAATACGATATCGACGAGGTCACTAGCCCAAGCTTTACCCTTGTCAATTTTTACAAGACGCCAAGTGTAGACGTTTACCACATCGACTTTTGGCGATTGGACGAACGATCGGATGTCGCTGGTGCGGTCGGCCTTTATGAGATACTTGATTCGGAAAGGGCAGTTACGATCGTCGAATGGGCGGAGAAACTCGGAGAGTTTTCTTACGATGGGCGTATCATCAAGGTGAGAATCGAAGGCGATGGCGACGAACTTCGAACTATCTCGATCGAATGTACCCCGAATGAGGAGTAAACTCCTATCAAGATTGTTACTCATATCGTCGCTTATGACCGCCGCCTCGACGTCTATTACTCAAACCAACGACATCTCTTCGATCAACGAACCTCACCTTGTAATAGAAAAGAGAGAAAGGAAACTCCTCCTATTCGATGGGACACAACTTGTCAAAACCTACAAGATCGCTCTGGGTTTTAGCCCGAAAGGCACCAAAGAGGCTGAAGGGGACGGACGTACCCCAGAAGGCGAGTATTACGTATTTACCAAGAATCCCGAGAGCAGATTTCATCTGTCCTTGGGCATCAGCTATCCAGGTAAAGACGATGCAAAGCGAGGGCTCGAAAAGGGCCTGATATCGCAGGAAGAACACGATGAGATAGTCTCCGCCATCAACGAGAAACGGATGCCGCTCCAAAAGACAAAGCTCGGTGGCGAGATCTACATCCACGGCGGAGGCA
>JAJNPX010000137.1 GCA_021155145.1 Acidisarcina sp.
CTACGCGACGTCTATGGTCGTTGCTGGATACCGTGGACTAAAGTCCACGGCTAAGATCATTGGGCCGCTATGCGGCAAGATACAGATCATACGAGTCGCTGCGCGGGCAAGATACAGATCACTCGCCCGCAACGCGTTAAAATAGGGATCATTCGAGCCGCATTGACGCGAGGCACAAAGATGACACAAAGAGAGAAAGCAGAAGCCTTTTCGGCGCTACACATCAAAGGCGAGCCGATCGTCCTATTCAACATCTGGGACGCGGGCAGCGCGCGAGCGGTCGCGAATGCGGGAGCAAAAGCGGTAGCCACCGGGAGCCACTCGGTCGCCGGGGCGAACGGATACGGCGACGGGCAACAGATCCCGCTCGATGTCGCGATCGCAAATATCGAACGCATCGTGAACGCTGTCGATGTCCCGGTCTCGCTCGACTTCGAGGGCGGCTACGCGACCGATACAGGCACGCTCAAGGCGAACATTCAACGCGTGATCGACGCGGGAGCGGTCGGGATCAATTTCGAGGATCAGGTGGTCGGCGGCGAGGGGTTGTATCCGGCCGACGAACAATCGCGGCGCATCGCCGCCATCCGCAAGGTCGCACGCGACAACGACATTCCATTCTTCATCAATGCACGCACCGATGTTTTTCTAAAGGCGCTTCCGGGGCCGTTTACCGGCGAACATCTTGAGGAGGTGCTCGGGCGAGCGGCCGCGTATGCGGCGGCAGGGGCAAGCGGCCTCTTCGCTCCCGGCCTGGCCGACGCCGTTATGATCCGGGACCTGTGCGATCGCTCGCCGCTGCCGGTCAATATCATGGTCCTTCCGCATACGCCGTCGAACGAGGAGATGGCCGCACTCGGGGTCGCACGCATAAGCTACGGCCCGGGCCCGTACCGGCAAATGATCGAATGGCTAAGGTCAACGGCATCTGGCGTTTACGGTGATTAGGAAAAATTGTGCTTGCAATTTGTCACCATAACGATTACAAATAGCCGATATGCAGATCGAATGGAGATCGCCCGACACCGAGCCTTATCTTTCGAGACAGATAGCCGAATGGCCCGGTCTTCGCGTCCACCGGGCGCACGTTTTGGCGGGACGGATGTTGGAGCACGTGAGCGATGTTCACGAGATCAACATAGCCCTTTCGGGTTCGTTGACGACCCAAAAGATCTGCCCTACCGGACGCTGCGTCACGACGAACAACACGAGCGGCAACCTTTGCATCACGCCGGCCGGCCAACCGGTATCGGCCCGGTGGGACGGCCCGCTCGATAACCTCGGTATATTCCTGAATGCGGGATTTGTTTCGACGACGGCGGCGGAGAACGGATTTTCGCCTGACGTCGAGTTCATCGAGATCTTTAAGGGGGAAGATCCGCTGATCCAGAACATCGGTCTCACGCTTTTGGAGACGTCGGCAAAGGGCGATCCGCACGGCCGGCTCTTTGCCGATTCGCTGGCCCAGACCCTGACGCTCCACCTGCTCACGAACTATACTAATGCGAGCAAGGCGACGGCCGTGTCCGCCGGCGGCCTCTCGGGATTCAGGCTCAACCGCGTGATCGAATTCATCAACGAGAATCTCGACCGAGATCTGGCGCTGGCCGACATCGCCAAGGCAGCTGACCTCAGCCCATTCCATTTTGCACGAGCATTCAGGAGATCGACCGGCAAGACGCCGCAGCAGTACCTGATGCAGCAGCGTCTCGAGCGCGCAAAACTGCTGCTTGCCCGCCCTGACCTGCCGATCGTCGAGGTTTCGCTCAGGACCGGTTTTAAGAATCAAAGCCATTTCACGTCCCTCTTTCGTAAATACACAAGTCTCACTCCGAAACTGTGGCGTGACCTGAAGACCGCATGATGCAGCAATCTCGGAACAAAGAAAGCAAGCATCTGAAAGACCGATAAGTGCTCGATCCCCTATTCTTGTCGCTGGCGGGAAATGCCCGCGGGAGGAATAGAAATGCGAACACTTTTAATGATCGGACTGATATCGTTATTTACATTTACCGCAAGCTCGCAGAGCACTGCGGCCCTGCAGACGTTTGAGGATGCGGTCAACGCATCGCGAAACGGGGACGCCGCCACCGCCGGGAAGAAGTTTGAAACTACGCTGGCTCTGATCGAACGCGGGTCGGCATCCGATGCCTTCTTTGCAAAGGTCCACTACAATATCGGCGTTTCGCGGTATCAATTGGGCGATCTGCACGGGGCAGCGGCCCATTTTGAACAGGCGATACGTTATTCCAGGCAGCGGTTCCCGTCGGCGCAGCAGGCCCTCGGCCTGACGCTGATCGGCCTCGACGACCTTGAGAATGCCGAACGCAGCCTTTTGAATGCGGTAAAGCTCGATAATCGCAATGCCGATTCGTGGCTCGCACTCGGACGCCTGTATCTCTCGATGAACGATCACGCGAAAGCAAAACGAGCGATCGACCGGGCCAGAAAGCTCGGCGCCGGAAAGCGTGAGAGCGACAGGGCATTTGGCGGATAAGGCGGCATATTATGAGCAAAGCGGAAGACACGATGGCGATACTGAAGCTCTATGAGCTTCGCCGCGATGAAGCGATGAGGGCGGCGAGACAATGGTATTTCACCGATTTTTCGCCCGCTTCGGCGATGGATATCGTCGAACTTTTCCGCGGCGGTGAGCGGGCAAGCGCGAACTTCAGGATGGTGACGTCATATTGGGACACCGCGGCATCTCTCGTTCTGAACGGCGGCATCGACCGTAAGATGTTTCTCGACGCCAATACCGAACATGTCTTCATCTACGCAAAGATCTCGGACCTCCTCGCGGAGGTCCGCTCGCTGTTTCGCGATCCGGACTTTCTCATCCATCTTGAGAACCTTGTTCTCTCTATGCCCGACTTTGAGAGTAAGATGGAAAGTAGAAAACGGCTGATCGCTATCTGGACAAGAAAAGCCGCCGGGTGACCCCGCCGAAGTTATGCATATGAGCACCGATCTGAAAATAGCAACGTGGCCGCCCCGCACGCCTACGTTACGCCGCAGACTCTATTCGGCGCTCTTTCTTTTCACAATTTGGACGTCGAGCATTTTATTTCTGCTACTCGGCCTGCCGTTCCTGATCTATCAGGCTATCTCTTCGCTTTTCGCAAAGAAAGATTAACTGCCGCTCTCATCCGTGATAACATTTGCGTTGCACGGATGAAAACCTATGCCATAAAACGCGACCCGGGATCGCTTCCCGAGCGGATCACCCGATTCAAGAGCGAGTTGAACGAAGAGCAGTTTCGCGTCGTCACCGCTCCGCCAAAGGCCGCGCTTGTCGTCGCCGGTGCGGGCACGGGAAAAACGCGTGCGATCACATACCGCGTCGCCTACCTGATAGAACGCGGGGTCTCTCCACAGCGGATCCTGCTGGCCACATTTACGAACCGCGCCTCGCGCGAGATGCTCCGGCGGGTAGAATCGCTGACCGGATCGCAGAATGTTCACCGCGTGTGGGGCGGTACGTTTCACCGCATCGGGAATCTCATCCTTCGGCGCCACGCGGTCTCTATCGGCTACGATCCCAATTACTCCATCCTCGACAGCGAAGACGCGAGGGAATTCATCAACGTCTGTATCGAGGACGCGGCGATCGATACCAAGGCGAGGCGGTTCCCGAAGGCCGAGATAATTCAGGACATCATCTCGTACGCCAACAACACCGACACGCCGATCGACGAGATCGTGATCGACAAATATCCATATTTCGAACTGTTGACGCAGCAGATCAGACGGATCGATTCGATCTATCAAGCTCGAAAGCGGGAGCGAAATGTGATGGACTACGACGACCTTCTGCTCAACTGGAAACGGCTCTTGCTCGAGAAGGCCGAGATCGCCTCGCACTATGCGGAGCAGTTTCAGCACATCCTCGTTGACGAGTATCAGGATACCAATCGCCTGCAGGCGGAGATCATCGACCTGCTCGCCGTGAAACACAAGAACGTGATGGTGGTCGGCGACGATGCCCAATCGATCTTTGCGTGGCGAGGCGCCGAGTTTACAAATATCTACGAGTTTCCAAAGCGTTACCCCGACGCACAGGTCTTTAAGCTCGAGACCAATTACCGCTCGACGCCCGAGATACTCGGCCTGGCCAACGTTTCGATCGCAAATAACCGAAAGCAGTTTCCCAAGATGCTGACGGCCGTGAAGCGGTCTCGCGATATGAGGCCGGCACTCGTCCCATGCGCCGATGCGGAGCAGCAGTCGGCTTTCATAGCATCGCGGATATTGGAATTGCGTGATGAGGGGACGGGCCTCGAGGACATCGCTGTCATCTACCGGTCGCATTACCACTCGGTCGAATTACAGCTCGAGCTTTCGCGGCGAAACATTCCCTACCGCGTTCAGTCAGGCGTTAGATTTTTCGAGCAGGCCCACATCAAGGATGTGATCTCTTACCTGCGGATCGTCGTAAATCCGCATGACGAACTCGCATGGAAACGGGTCTTGAGGATGATACCCGGCGTCGGGAACGCCACGGCGAACCGTGTGTTCGAAGCGATGCAGATGCACAGGGCCGGGCGCGGGCAAGGCCGCGATCGTGACACGGCAGGCGAGTTGAACGCATCGCCCTCCGTTACGGCCGGGCTTGTGCGAGATGTGCCTGAGGCGATCCCCCGCCTCCGCTCGAGCAAGCCGTTTCGCGACTTTATCGTGCTGCTGGAGTTTCTCGCTTCGAAAGAGAACCGCAACGATCCGGGCAAGCAGATCGCCCTGAGTCTCGAACACGGCTACGAGCAGTATATGCAGGAGAATTTTGAGAACGCCGACGCTCGGGCCGAGGATATCCGCGGCCTCTCGCTCTACGCACAGCG
>JAJNPX010000065.1 GCA_021155145.1 Acidisarcina sp.
GGTCGAGACCGAATATACCGGTGAGGTCTCATATGAGGTTGAGGCGGAGCCGGGATCGTTTGAGTCGCCAACTTTCGCCGAAGAGCCGATGGTCGGATCATATCAAACGGCCGTTGAGGATGAGCCGCAGCAGGAAGCTGAGGTCGAAATGTCCGAGCAGGTTGCCGAAGAAATGCCGGAGGCAGCAGAGTTCGAAAGCTTCCAGCCGACAGTCGAACCTATGGCCGAAGAAGCCCAAACCGAGGTTCAGGACAGCCGGTTCGAGATGGGCAGCAGTGCATCCTTTGATTCTTCTTATCAGGAAGAGACCGTCGAACATGAAACATTTGCCGAAGAAAGCGTCCCGATGGTCGAATCTCCTGTAGCCGAGGTTCCGGTCGCTCTCAATGGTAATGGAAACGGGCACGCAACTCAGGTGGCCGATCCGGTGGTCGAGGTGGCGGCCGTTCAGCCGACCAAGAGCAGGTTATCGGACCGAAACGTCGATCTGCCGATCGAGGTTGCCGATGACGAACGCCGTCTGCATAACGATGCGCGCCGCTTCGCACGTCTCCTGGTTTCAGAGATCAAGCTTTACAACGAGCAAAAAGTCACAGAAGGCCGTGAAGCAAACGATCTGTATGACCGCCTTCGCGAGGCGATCGACCGTTCAAGGGAGATGTACGACAAGCGCGTGCAGCCTGCGGTAGCGTCAAAGTTTGACTACTTTCATTACGAACTCGTGAACAGCCTTGCCGAGGGCGTAGAAGACAAGCTTGGGGCGAACTATTCCGGGGCTTCTGTCTAAGCTCTGCACCATCGCTATTGCTAAGCCGCACGGTTCATATGGACGTGCGGTTTTTCATTTATTTACCGTCGGGTTTTCGCTCGGATGGCATGACCGGCCGGCTCGCGGGTGGGTTGTCGGGAGAGACGTGCGAGTGCACTATTTTCCAACTCTTGCCGATCAGTCTGAATATAAGCGTCGTGCGGCCGGACGCCTTCTCAAGCTGGCCGTCGAACTCTTGCGTTTGGGACCATTTGTAGGAAACGTAGGCGGACCGTGAGCCGAGCATTTCGATCCGGACACCGGTTACTTCCAATGAGACATTCTTGGTCCGTTCGTACAGGGACTCTCGATTCTCGCGCATCTGCTCCCAACCGAGCGTGACAGAACCGTTGTTATTGAAGAAAAGCGTGCGCGGGTCATTGTGATAAACGTCCATCACCTTTGCCGCGTCCACCTGTCGAATTCCCTCATTCAGACGGTCAAAGGCGGCTCTGACATCCTTCGCAGGATCGGGTTTGGCCGAACCACCTGCGGCCTTTTGTGCCGAAGCGGAAACAAAAAACGAAAGAACAAAAAGAGTGCCCAGGATCAAATTTCTCATATCTCAAATCCTTGTAAATGCAACATCGAAGCTTGAGTTTAACACTTGAAGTTGCGGTTCAGGTAAACATCCGCGCATGCGGTCCCGGTGCGCGCACGTTTTGGTGAGGGAAGATCGCCCCGGCTGCACGATTTGGTCGTGTGGGACGGTCGGCTCTGCACGACTCGTCATCGATTTTCCAAGGTCTGTATCAGTTTCGTTCGTTCGGAACATTATTTGCTGCATAAACGGTAAATAGGCCCTATCGGACCCTAAAACGCTCTACAAGAAACGAGAATATATCAGGAGTGGTTATGTTATACCCTGGATCGAAAGTCATTGCCGGATCTCTCGCGGTTTTGATCATGGCAATAGGCGTCGCGGCATACGAGGTCGATGACACGGTTCCCGAGGCTGCCGAACGCGTCGCTCGCATAAGCTATATCGATGGCGAGGTGAAGATCCGCCGCGATGGCAATGAGGATTGGGAAAAAGCCGAACTCAACCTCCCGATCGTGGAGGGCGACGAGATCGTGACCGAATCGGGCTCGCGCTTAGAGATCCAGTTCAATAAGGACACCCACCTGCGCCTCGCTCAAAAATCGTATCTCCAGATAAAACAGCTTACCGATGCCGGTGTAGCAGCCGCTCTGTCACGCGGGAGACTATCCCTGACTTTGCGGAAATTTGACACTGAAAAACAATTCTTCGAGATCGACGCCCCGGACTCCACATTTGCGATCCAAAAGAGCGGCATCTATCGGGTCGATGCGGGATCGCCGGGAGATGGGGAGGTGAGAGTCGGTGTCGGGAACGACGGCGAAGCTCGCGTTTACTCCGCGAGTTCGGGGTTTACCATCCGCTCGGGGCGTTCCGCAACGATCTTTCTGGATGGCGATCGAGCCGGTGAATGGGAAATGTCCGGCCTTTTGGCGGTGGAAGACGATCTCGATCGGTGGGCCGTTGAACGCGACCAGCAGATCGACAAGATGCTCGCCGGCGCATTTTACGACAGATACTACGATGCGGATATTTACGGCGCCGAGGATCTGAACGGATATGGTGATTGGGAATACACGTCCGATTATGGATACGTGTGGCGTCCTTATCAGAGCACCATCGCAGGCTACCGGGATTGGACACCCTACAGGTACGGCAGTTGGCGTTGGGTGCCGCCCTTTGGCTGGACGTGGGTGAATTACGAGCCGTGGGGATGGGCGACCTATCACCACGGCCGCTGGATATGGCACCGGAATCGCTGGGTGTGGACACCCTACGGCTACTACCGCTCAAATCGAAGCTGGTGGTACCCGGCCTTGGTCGTGGTGCGGATCATCGATCGAAGCATTTGCTGGTATCCGATCGGATACCGGGACAGGCATTATAACTATAATTCCGGATACCATGATTGGGTTGGCAATCGGCGGCGTGATGACCGAGACGATAGAGGCAGATGGGACCGTGGGGATCGACGGCGTCCGGGAGGGTCGTCGGGCACACCACCGCGAGCCACTCCGCCGGCATCCGGAAAGCCCTACCCGGGACCGATCGGAAAAGTGGTTCCGCTGCCGGGCGACCTGCCGGACGGTTCGATCGTCACATTGCCAAAAGACGACTTCGGGACCGGACGAAAGATCGGCGGGCGTGCAACCCCCGAGATCGTGAAAGGTGTGCTTCGCCGCATAGATGCAGACACGAATGAAGAGAAACTACCGACCTTTGAGAGTATCAAGCCGAGACTGGAGAAAGGGACGATCACCGTTGCGACCCCAACGTTGAGATCGGTGGCTGGACGAAAGATAGGCGCTGCCGAAAGAAGCCCCGGTTCGCCTCTCGACACGAAGTTACGCGACGACAGATTCTATGGTAATCGCCGTCCGCTGCCCGAGTCGCCGCCGGTCAAGGAAGATGATCGACCGGGCGGGCCGATCAGAGGGACAGGTGCGGTTCGCCGTCAGCCGGTGAATGAAGTGCCGGGAGCGGCCGAGCCGAAAAGGCCTGAAAACCCGGCGCCGATACGCACGATCCCCAGAACCGTAGCGCCGAGAAAAGAGGATCGGGCACCAGAATCAAAAACGACCGAGCAAAGATCGGAACAGCCTGTCTACACTCCGCCGATCAGGCGCGAACGGCCGAGGCCGGAACCGCCTCCCGAACGGAAGGAGCAGCCTGTCGAACGGGAAAAACCACGTTACGATCCACCGCCGCGTCGAGAAGATCCGGCACCGAGAAAGGATCCTCCGCAGGAACGCCCGACGCCGCCGCCCACAAAGCGGCCCGAAGGGAAAGAGACCCCGCCGCCCAGGCCAACTACGCCGATCCGACGGGTCAAAGACAATATTCAATGAGCAAAGCCATAGTAGTGAGCGGTGAGCGGTGAGCAGTGAGCGGTGAGCGGTGAGCCGTGAGCAGTTTGGATCGCCATAGTAGTGAGCGGTGAGCCGTGAGCAGTTTGGATCAGTTGTCCAGACTTCTCTCCAGTCCAAAAGTCAATGCGAAAGGCGGCCGCGAGACCGCCACTTTTAAGATTGGGGTATAAAGACCGAACGGTTCAGGTTCGATGTGTCTCCGA
>JAJNPX010000185.1 GCA_021155145.1 Acidisarcina sp.
GACGATCTTTATCCAGCCGTCCTCGATCTTTACCTCGTAACTCTCGATCGAGCACTTACGATCCGTGAAGCATTCACCCGAGCGAACGTCGAACCGCCAGCCGTGAAGATCGCACTCGACCATCGTCCCGTAGAGCCTCGAGTCGGCAAGCGGATAACCCTTGTGCGGGCAAAAGTTCTCAATGGCGTGAAATGTTCCGCCGATATTGTAAAGGGCCAATTCGGACCCGTCCTTGAGCTTCACCGTCGCTCCTCTGCCGGGCGGTACCGATTCGGCCCGGCCAACCGTGACCGTGTTGCCCATGCGCGTCGGTTTTCGTTTGTTTTCGCGATGTTTTCCCATTTTCGCCAAAAGTGTGGTCTTTTGTTCTAGCATAGCAAAACGGAACGGCCCCGACATTTCAGCGCGACCCCCGGGCAAGGGCAGGAAGGGCAAATCTCTTGCTTTATTGTCGTAAGTCGCAGAAAATAGGGACATGGCCGAATCCATTGGAGAAGCGCGTGCCCGCATGCGCTGCAGCGATATAATGACGCGGGACGTTAAGACCGCCACCCGCGAAATGACCCTGCGTGATGCGGCCGCGATGATGCGAGACGGCGACATGGGGTCGGTGCCCGTGGTCGAGGATGGAAGGCTGGTCGGCATTCTCACCGATCGCGACATCGTGGTTCGGGCGATCGCCGAGGGGAAAGACGCGATGACGCCAATTTCCGAGGCGATGACCACCGAGATCTTTTCCGTAAGGCCGGAGGATTTCGTGTTCGAAGCGATCCGGCTGATGGGCGATAAGCAGGTCCGCCGCGTTCCGGTCGTGGGCCAGGCGGGCGAACTCGCCGGCATCATCGCGATCGCCGACATCGCACTCGAAATGGAAGATGAACGCGAGATCGCCGAAACCCTCGAGGAGATCTCGAGCGGGGCTGCGTTTTGGGGTAAGAGATAACCACGATGGCAAAGTCCTTTAATCGCCACTTTCAATTTTTGGGTTCGTCGAAAAGCGTCCAGTCCGGACGCCTTTGGTACCCGGCGGCTGACGTTTATTCGACGCCCGAGGGTTGGCTCGTCAAGGTGGAATTGGCGGGCGTCTCCGCCGAGGACCTTGAGATCGACATTCAGGGAAACACCCTCTATTTGGCCGGCTGCCGCAAGGACCGCTCCTGCGCCGTTGGAATGTCGTACCACCAAATGGAGATAACCTACAGCCGGTTCGAGAAATCGTTGAAATTTCCGGCATCCATCGAGGGGGCAAAGGTAGAACATAATTTTGAGAATGGCCTTCTCATTATTCACCTTAAAAAGGCGGCTTGATCATCTGGCCGACCGCCGTGGCCCTTAGGCGTTGATACAGCGGATCACTTATGGCTGACGAACAAATACAAGACAAAGCAAAAGCGGAGGAGCCGCCCTTTCCGGGCCCGTTCGAGATACCGATCCTGCCGCTGCAGAATACGACCCTTTTCCCGGAGACGGTCGTGCCCCTTGCGGTCGGCCGTGAGCGGTCGATACGTGCTGTCGAATCGGCCCTCGGCACGGAAGAAAAGTTGATCGGCTGTATCACGACCAAGACCCCCGACGTGACCGGCGACGAGGCAAAATTCGAAGATCTCTATAAGATCGGCACGATAGTCAATATTAAAAGAATGATGCGGAACGAGGGCGTGATGCAGCTCATCGTTCAGGGAATGGACAGGTTCGAAGTGGTCGAATTTGTCGGCGCCGAACCGTACCTCAAGGCCAGGATCCAGGTCTTGCCCGACCTGAAACGCATCGACGAAGAAGAGATCGAAGCCTTAAAGCGAAACATTCAGGGCCTGATACAGCAGGCACTTGCCCTGCTTCCAAACGTACCGCCCGAGATCCGCATGGCGGTGATGACACAGACCGACCCGGTCCAGATCTCGTATTTTCTCGCGTCGGTACTCGACCTCGGGACCGAAACCGAACAGAAGATGCTCGAATCGAGCACGGTCGATGGGTTGCTTACGCTCACGCACGCTGCCCTGGCCCGCGAGCTTGAGATAATGCAGATCCGTTCAAAGATCGCCACAGAGGCGCAGACCGAGATGGATAAATCGCAGCGCGACTACGTCCTCCGGCAGCAAATGAAGGCGATCCAGAAGGAACTCGGCGAGGACGAGACAGGTGAAAAGGCCGAGGCCTCTCAATTGCGTGAACGCCTGGAAACGGCCGATATCCCGAATGAGGTTCGCAAGGAGGCCGAGCGCGAACTGAAGCGCATGGAGGCCCTGCCGCAATCGGCTCCGGATTACCACGTGATCCGAACCTACCTCGAGTATGTACTCGAGCTTCCGTGGCGAAAGGCCAGCGAAGAAAAACTCGATCTGAACGAGGCCCGCAAGATCCTGGATGAAGATCATTATGGCCTCGAGGATATCAAGGAGCGCATACTCGAATCGCTTGCCGTCGTAAAGTTGCGTCCCGATTCGAAAAGTCCCATCATCCTCTTCGTCGGCCCTCCGGGCGTGGGCAAGACCAGCCTCGGACGTTCGATCGCACGTGCTTTGGGGCGTGAGTTCGAAAGAATGTCGCTTGGCGGAATGCGCGACGAAGCCGAGCTTCGCGGCCACAGGAGAACGTATATCGGAGCTATGCCCGGACGCATTATTCAGGCGCTTCGGCGCGTCGGGGTCAATAATCCGGTCATGATGCTCGACGAGATCGACAAATTGGGCAGCGACTTTCGCGGCGATCCGGCCTCGGCCCTGCTCGAGATACTGGACCCGGCGCAGAACAACACGTTTCGCGATAATTACCTCGATCTTCCCTTCGACCTCTCAAAGGTGTTTTTTATCGCCACCGCAAATCAGCTCGGGCCGATCCCGATGCCGCTTCGCGACCGAATGGAGATCATCCAGCTTTCCGGCTACAGTGACCGGGAAAAGCTGAACATCGCCAAGCAGTATCTGATCGAGCGCCAGATCAAGGAGAACGGCCTGACGCCCGAGCAGCTTGAGATCACCGACTCCTCGATAAATCTCCTCACATCCCGATACACTCGCGAGGCGGGCGTGCGGCAGCTCGAGCGGACGATCGGCAATATCGCCCGAAAGGTCGCACTGAAGGTCGCGCAAGGCTCTACGGACAGGGTCGTGGTGGACGCCGCGGACATAAAAGAATATCTCGGCGCACCTCGCTTCTATCCCGAAGAAGCGCGTAAAGAACTTCCCGCGGGCGTTGCGACCGGTATGGCCTGGACCGAGATGGGCGGCGAAGTGCTCTTTATCGAGGCGACACTGCTGCCGGGTGGCGGAGGCCTGACCCTGACGGGCCAGTTAGGCGACGTGATGAAGGAATCCGCCCAGGCGGCACGCAGCTACCTTTGGTCGCACGCGGCAGATTTTGGGATCGACCCCGAGCTGATCAAACAGAACGGTGTACATCTGCATGTACCTGCGGGTGCGATCCCGAAGGACGGGCCGAGCGCCGGAGTTACGATGGCGACAGCTTTAGCGTCGCTCTATACTGGCCGAAAGGTGCGATCCGATACATCGATGACCGGCGAGATCACGTTGTCGGGACAGGTGTTCCCGGTCGGCGGCATCAAGGAGAAGGTGCTTTCCGCGCATCGCGCGGGGATCCGTCGCATCATCCTGCCGGCCCAGAACGAACCGGATACCGAGGACATTCCCGAGGACGTGCGAGCGGAGCTTGAGATCATACCGGCGAAACTCGTAAGCGAGGTGCTGGACGCCGCGCTTGAGGAGAATGTCACCGAACCGCTTCCTTCCAATTACGTGCTGCCGGCAGCAGAGAGTTCGTCGGACGGCAACGGCGATCGGCTGGTAGCGAAGAAGGCGGAGTAGGCAGCCTCTCGGGTTCGTTCGCAAGGGCGTTTGGATCGAACTGTATTGTCCTTTTCCCTATATACTTCAGGTAAGTTAAAGAATTCGATGAAGCAAGGCTGCATGGGCCACAAGGCCCTGGTTCTAATTGCATGTGCCCTTCTGGTGGGACTCGCGGCAATATTCGGCTGGGAGTCGCCCCATTCGGCGCAGGATCGTGAACTACCGCCCGGGTTGCCAGTCAAGTACCTGACGCCCGACAAGATAACAGCCGCGGTAAAGGACCCTTCAGCAAAGATCTTCGTGGTCGATGTCTCCGACGACACGGATCGCAGGTTGGCCGCGGGCCTGGGAACGCTCGTCGCCGACCACGGTTCGTTCGCCTTGATCTCGACAGGTGCCAACTCGCTTCCACCATCTCTCGCGGCGCGGCGGCTCGAGACCACGATCAATCTGCCGGGCGGAGGGTTTGACCCGCTGGCCGACGCACAACCGCTTTGGGCGCCCGATAAAGGTGAGAGCGATTATTACATCGTCCAACTTGGGACGCTTGCGACCGACGATCTGCTGGATAGCCTGCGGGCGTGCGGCATCGAGATACTTCAATACGTGCCGCATCAGGCGTTTTTTGTTTACGGCTCTCCGGATTCAATTGCGCTGGCGGTAAATCACAATCGCGTTCGCTGGGTGGGAAATTTTCGTCCCGAATTCAAGCTTTCGCGAGTGCTTAAAGAACAGCTGAACGCGCATTCGCGGCGGCGTTCACCACGAGACCGGATCTCAAGGCTCGAACTAACGGCGAAGGACACTGCGGTATTTGACGTTGCGGTCTTCGCCCGCGAGGACCTGAAGTCGGCTGCCGAGCGAATCGCATTACAAACCGGAGGCCAGGTCCGGGATGCGATCAGGCTTCCCAATAACTTCTTTAATGTCGTCCGTATCGAGGCCGGTGTCGATCGCATTGTGGATGCTTCAGTGTTGCCCGAGGTCTTCTCGATCGAATCGTGGTCGCGGCCAAAGAAGGAAGACGAGATCGCGGCGCACATCGTCGCCGGCAACTACACCGGAACCTCCGTCGCCCCGCCCGGATATGATCCGCTCGGGCAGTTTGGCGTGAACGGAACCGGAGTTACCGTATCGGTCGTTGATGACGGCGTCGGCATTCCGGGCGATGGCGGTTTCTACGTCACCGCAGGGAAGACCGTGAATGGCCCGCTTCGTGGAGCGACCTCCGGCGCGCAGGGCCATGGCCATCTTCAGGCCTCGATAATTGCCGGCGATGCGCCATTCTCTGTGCTCGATGCCAATGGATATAACTACGGCCTTGGGATCGCGCCCAAGTCCAACATCGTTAATATACCGTTCCTTCGCACCGGCTATACCGGGAACGAAGCCGACACGGCCAACGACACCGTTGCGGCGATCGGGCCGAATGGCGCGCGCGGCTACATAAGCAATAATAGCTGGGGCAACGGGACGAACGGCAATTCGTATGATTCTTATGCCGCTCAATTTGACGGTTTCGTCCGCGATGCCTCGGCCGGTGCGCCGATCGACCCGCTGGTCCTTGTATTCTCGGCCGGAAATTCAGGCACTTCGGGCCTCACCCGCCCAAAGGTCGCGAAGAATGTGATCGCGGTCGCGGCGACCGAAAATGTTCGCCCGACGCTTCCGAGTTCCGGCGGTTCGACCGGAGTAGCGGACAACATAGAGCAGCTTCCGGATTTTTCGAGCCGAGGCCCGGCGGCCGACTTCAGGATCAAGCCGGACATCGCGGCGCCGGGCGATGCGATAACCGGCGGCCGCTCGGGGACCAATTCCCTTTTTGGCAATATTGATTCGTTTCATCGGGTCAGCAGCGGGACGTCCCACGCCGCACCGCAGGTAGCCGGTGCGGCCGCCCTTTTTACCGAATACTGGAGAAATCTGAACGGCGGCAACTATCCGAGCCCGGCTATGGTCAAGGCGGCGATAATCAACGGAGCCGTTGACGTGACCGGCCTCGGTGCCTCCGCGGCCCGGCCGAATGATTCGGAAGGTTGGGGACGCATCAACCTCAAGAATGTGATGAACACGGGTTCGACGATCTCGTATTTCGATCAGGACCTGCCCCTCTCGGATGTCGGCTCTCGCCGAAACTTTAGCGGTACCGTCACCGATCCGGCAAAACCGGTTCGCATCTCGCTTGTCTGGACCGACCCGCCCGGCGCGGGAAACCCGGCCCTGGTCAATGATCTCGACCTTGAGGTTCTCATAGGGGGAGAGCGGTTCAAGGGGAATGCCTTCGCGTCCGGCACATCCGCGGCGGGCGGCCTGGCTGACGATCGCAATAATGTCGAGAATGTCTTCCTGCCCGCCGGGCTGTCAGGGCCGGTCACGGTACGTGTCACGGCTAAAGCCATCAATGGCGACGGCATCCTTGGCAATCCCGACCTGACAGACCAGCACTTTGCCCTCGTTTCGTTCAACGCCGCTATCGCTCCAAGCAGCTCGGCGTTTCCCGATCCCGGCCCGGTCAACGTTCTGACGGGAAACAACGTGATCGAGCCGAGTGAATGCAATCTGATCGAGATCCCGCTTTCCAATCTGGGGCAAACCGCGGCTGCGGGTGTCACTGCAACCCTGATAACGACCACACCCGGTGTTTCGGTCACCGTGGCGGATGCGACGTATCCCGATATTCAGCCCGGAGGGACACAGTCCGGCCTTACGCCGTTTCAGATATCGACCGACAATACGATCGCCTGTCTGACCAACATTGATCTGGTCCTCTACGTAAACTTCAGCGGCGGCGGATCGCCGATGGTATTCAATTACACGATCCCGGTCGGAACGCCGCCCGGCCCCGATTATGGATTCGTGTCCACCGGCGGAGCGTCGATATCGCCCACAGGGACCCTTGTCGCCGGAACCTCCGTCGACGACGACGTGATCGACTTCAGCGTCCCATTCGCCTTCTCGGTGTACGACACTTCGGTCGCCGCGGGTTCGACGATAAGGCTCGGCACGAACGGCCAGATCAGGATCGAGCCGTCCGGTTCCGCTGGCGCGGCGGTCACCAACGCAGCACTTCCGACCTCTGGCGGCGGCTCATTTCCGGCTGCCGCTCCAACGTTGTTCCCATACTGGGACGACCTCGACATGCGCCCGACCGTCACCATCGGAGGCGGTATTTATACGGAAGTTTCAGGAAGCCCGGGCAGCAGGACCCTGAAGATCGAATGGCGGGCGAGAAACTATTCCCCGACCCAGTCTCAAGGCGATCCGAACGTGAATTTCGCGGTCTATTTTCACGAGAATTCCGACCAATTCGAATACGTCTATGCGTTGACCGGGGGCGGTATATATGCTTCCGGTGCTTCGGCGACGGTCGGGGTCCAATCGGCGGCATCGGGCACGCGCTACACCCAGTTCTCATTCAATACCGCGTCGCTCTCATCGGGCCTCCGCCTGGCCGCGAGCCGACCGGCAGGGATCTGCTCATCAGGCGCCGGGCCGTGTTTGCTCACCGCCGCACCGGTCGAAGTTTCGGGCCGCGTTGTTTCGCGCGACGGCCGAGGCATCCCGCATGTCCGCATCTCACTTACCTCGCCTGGCGGCAGAATCCTATCGGCCCTCACAAACACTTTCGGATACTTTCGTTTGTCGGGTGTCGGGGCGGGCGAGACATATGTCCTGTCCGCGTCGTCGAGAACGATGAGATTCCAGAGCACCGTTTTGAACGTTAACGGTGCAATTTCAGATATAGTTCTTATTCCCGAGCCGTAGGACTGTGCCGTCTATCGGAAAATTCCCAAAAAAACGGCACTTTCCGACCTTACCGGTAGAAAAACTAAACTCAATAGTTGTAACATAATGGGTTAGACGTTTTGGCCGACGGCTGCCCTGTCTTGACCGCATAAAGACGTTAGTTAGGTTTAGGCTCACTGCTGTTCGACTCGATATCTAAATTTATCAGGGCTTTCTGACACATAAAATGGCATTTAAATCTTTGTTCAGTTTGTTTTCCAGCGATCTTGCGATCGATCTGGGCACGGCCAATACGCTCGTGTATGCGAAGGGAAGGGGCATCGTTGTTTCCGAACCTTCGATCGTTGCGATCAATAAAGTCACCAACCAGGTCGAGGCCGTTGGCCGTGACGCCAAGGAGATGCTCGGCCGCACGCCCGGTAACATAGTTGCCATCCGGCCGATGAAGGATGGCGTCATCGCCAACTTTGAGGTCACGGAGAAAATGCTTCAGCACTTTATCCGTAAGGCTCACAACGGCAAGTCGTGGGTTCGGCCGAGGGTCGTCATCGGTATCCCGTCGGAGATCACGCAGGTCGAACGGCGTGCCGTCGAAGATTCTGCATACCGGGCTAAGGCGTCGGAGGTCTATCTGGTCGAAGAGGCCATGGCCGCTGCGATCGGAGCCGGACTTCCGATCACTGAGCCCCATGGAAATATGGTGGTCGACATCGGCGGCGGTACCACCGACATCGCGGTGATCTCTCTCTCCGGCATCGTCTATTCGCGTGCGGTCCGTGTGGCCGGAAATGAGATGGACGAGGCAATAACGCAGTACATCAAGCGAAAGTACAATCTCCTTATCGGTGAGCGCACCGCTGAGGCGATCAAGATCGCTCTCGGAAGCGCGTTTCCACTCGACGAACCGCTTTCGATGGAGGTCAGAGGCCGCAATCTCATCGAAGGGATCCCGAAGACGATTACCATGACCGATGAAGAGATCCGCGAGGCACTCTCCGACGCGATCTCCACGATCATCAACGCTGTCCGTGTGGCCTTGGAGCGGACACCGCCCGAACTCTCCGCCGACATTGTTGAACGTGGGATAGTGCTGACGGGCGGCGGCGCGCTTCTTAAGAACCTGGACAAACGTCTCACGATCGAGACCGGCCTTCCGGTCGTGATCGCTGACGATCCGCTTTCGTCGGTCGTGCTCGGAACGGGGAAGATGCTTTCCGATATCGAACTGCTCAAACGCGTCAAGTGGGATAATTCATTGATGACAGGAAGTTAGTCTGGCGAGACCCTGGGGATACGGCCCACCACAATGGGCCGAGCGAAACTCGGGGTTTCATCATTTGCAGACTAAAATTAGATGGTTGAGCGAAGTCAACAGGAAGTTTGGAGATTGACGCCTTGGCTGGCGATCATCCTGTGTGTCGCTAACTTCGTTCTGATGGCGTTTGACGCCAGAGCGGACGGCAACCAGAGGGTGATCCGCGTTTGGGCCCAAACCGTCGCGGATTTTGTCCAGTCTCCGGTCACTACCTTGACCTCGTCAATTTCCGGCTATTTCAGTTCGATCGCAGATCTCCGAACGGCGCAGAGCGAGAACGATGCCCTCAAACAACGGATCCAGGAACTCGAGGTCGAGATAAAAGCAAAGGAAGATCTGGCCGCCGAGAACGAACGCCTGAACCGGCTGCTCAACCTCAAGGAAAAGAATCAATACAAGGTTCTCACGGCAAGGATCATCGGCCGCGACCCGTCAATTTGGTTCGACTCGTCGATAGTGGATCGGGGAAGCCTCGATGGAGTGAAGCTGAATATGCCCGTCGTGACCGATGGCGGCTTGCTTGGGCGTGTGACCGCCGTGGGGCCGCTGACCTCGCAGATCGATCTGATCACGCGGGATAAATCCGGCGTCGGCGCCGTGGTCGGCGAGATCGCGGGCTCTAACGCGCTCGGCGTGGTCGTGGGAAGCAGTAAGCGAGACCTTGTCGAGATGCGTTATGTCCCGGGCAGTGTCGAGGTTCAGCCCGGACAAATAGTGTACACGACCGGCCAGGACGGCATTTATCCGGCCGGATTAAAGGTCGGGGAGATCGTCCAGATCGAATCGGGTTCGGCAACCACACCGCATCGGATCCTCATTCGGCCGAGCGCCGGGATCGACTCGATGCAGGAGGTCGGCATCCTGCTCTACGAACCACACGCCAAGGAAGAATTCGAGAAACAGATAGCACCGCCCCCGAGATCGAAATAGGTTTAATGGATCAGATCAAGGTCACAATCGCCCTTATACTCGCCGTGCTGCTCCAATGGACGCTGCGCAATGTGGCCGAGCCCCTTGCCTATGTGGATTTTCCGCTCATCATAGTCGTGTATGCTGCCCTCCAGCGTGACGCCGTAAAGGCCATCCTTTTCGGGGCATTCTCGGGGATCGCGATCGACGCACTCAGCGGCGGCCTGCTCGGAGCCAACGGTTTCTCTAAAACCCTTATCGCGTATGCCGTTTGTGAACTTACCCGGCGCGTCTATTTGGACAACCTATTGCTCAGAATTCCCGTCATAGCGGGAGCTTGCCTGCTCGACGATCTTATATATTTTGGACTGCATCGCCTCTTCGGCCAGGAGCCGTCGGGCCAGGTCCTTTTGACAGTATCCTACTCGTTGATAGGGACAACGATAGCAGGCACCGTGATCTATCTTGTGCTGGATCACTTTTTGACCGAGAAAGTGAGGTCGAACCGACGTCGCGACACATTTTCGCAGCGGCGGCCGTCAAGGCGAAGAAATCCGATACGGCTCGGAAAGTAGTACCGATCCAGGACCGCAATGAAGTTGAACGAATACACACAGAATGTAGGAGCGAGGGTGATCGTGATCCAGGTCGTGGCCTTCGTTCTGTTGACCCTGCTTGGCGTAAGGCTGTATTACCTCCAGATAGTTCAGGGGGATTACTGGGCCGGCAGAGCTGAGAATCAGCGGATCCGCCTGATCCCGATCCCCGCTCCCCGCGGTGCGATATTCGACCGAAACGGCAAGATCCTTGTCGATTCGCGGCCTACATATAATGTGGTTCTTTCAAACGAGCCGTTGAAATCCATCGACGTTTCCGAGCGCAGTCCCGAATACGCGAACGGGTTGAACCTCGAGCCGGATTTCGTGGTCGA
>JAJNPX010000214.1 GCA_021155145.1 Acidisarcina sp.
TTTGCATTTGGAGTAGCCGCAGTCGCGGCAAAAATCACACCCCGAAGCGTGTTCCAGTTGTCCGCGACACTCGGGACATTCTCCGATAAGTTCCGACATACGCGGTCCGGATTCTGCCTCTAGCCCCATTTTTTCGATCTGACGCCCCGACGATGGAAGATCCTTTAGCCGGCGATCGATCACAAAGAGACACTCGGCGACGGCCTGCTCTGGCGATGTCAAAAGTCGTTCGTTGAACCAAACAGCGTGGGTCCCGGTGACTTTGTTGAGGCTCCGGGCTACCTCCTGGACGGCGAAGCCGCCTCGGAGCATCTTTGAAGCAAGCAGCCCGACGCCGGCACTGATCGGCCCGGCAACAAAAACCTCGAGTATGCGTTCCCCGTCGTGGTTTACTGTCACATACAGGTTTTGGTTCTCGAAGGGAATGCGCCAAGTTGAGCCCTGGAGCTCACGCGGGCGCTCCACGCGGCCGTTCTCGTTGCGCGACTGGGCAGACTCCGACCCGGACATCGGCCAAGGAGATGTTTCGGTCGGTTCCGACTTCTTCATTGTGTTGAGGACCTGGCCCTCACGGCTTCCGTCCCTGTAATAGCTGACGGCTTTACAGCCGAGCTTGCGGGCAAGGTGATAGAGTTCGTCGACCGATTCGACTGTGTCGCTCTTGGCGCCGTTGCAAGTCTTCGAGATCGAGTTGTCAACGTGTTTCTGCGCTGCGGCGAGGACCTTAACATGCTGCAGCGAGTTGATCGACATAGCCGAAATAAATCGAGGCGGCAACTCGGATTCATGCTCAACTACATATTCAGCCGCAGACTTTATCGAATCTTCTTTTGTTTGATCGACCTCAAGGCCGAGCGCTTCAGCAGCAAGGCTGTGAACGTAAGTTCGCGTGCCCAACGTATCCTGACGGACGTAGGCCCAGGAGAAATTGGGTTCGATGCCCGAAGAAGTTTCGGCGACCAGTGAGATCGTACCGGTAGGAGCGATCGTCGTTACCTCATAGTTTCGAGGAGTTAAAGCGATACCCCTGTCGATACCCACCTCGTCATACAGAAAACTCGCGTAAGCATCTCGGTTCTTCTCCAGTTCGGGAAATACGCCCTTCTCATCGCCCAAGCGAAGCGACTCCATCCATGCTTCGCGGCGGATGAAACCCATTACCCTTTCCACAAGATCGATCGACTCTTCGGTGCCGTAAACTACCCCAAGCTTGAGGCAAAGGTCCGCAAAGCCCATGATTCCAAGACCGACCGGGCGGGTGCGTTTGACGACGTCGTCGATCTCGGGTAAGGGGAAATAGCCTGCATCGACAACGCTGTCCAAAAATCGAGTCGATAGGTGCGTGGCGCGGGCCAGGCGATCCCATTCGATCTCGCCATTCCGAAAAAACTTCGCCACGTCGATCGACCCAAGATTGCATGAATTGTCGAAATGAAGCATCTGTTCGCCACAAGGATTGCAGGCGAAGATCGGCCCCATTGAAGCCATCAGATGGTTATGCCGGTTGACCTCGTCGATGAAGATGATTCCGGGCTCGGCATACTTGTGTGCCGATGCGATGATGCGATCCCAAATATCGGGCGCATACACCATGCCCGGCAAAGGTGGTTCCTCTATCGTGTAGTCGGAAAGATCAGCCATTTCGTAAGCAAGTTTGTCGGCAAATGTCGCGGTCGTCCCATCTGCCTTTCGGTAGACGACATAATCGGTTCCCGTAACCGGGTCAAAGATGGGTGCATTCCACGGCTCATCCTTGAATTCGGTCTGAAACCATACTCCTCCGTCGACCGCTTCCATAAAAAGATCTGAAACAGTAACTGAAATATTGAAATTCGTCAGGCTCGTCTGATCATTCTTTGCATGAATGAAGCGGAGAATGTCTGGGTGCTTTACCGACATTATTCCCATATTCGCACCGCGGCGAACCCCGCCCTGTTTCACGACCTCGGTCGTTTGATTTACGATGTTCATGAAACTGACCGGGCCGCTTGCGACACCGCGGGTCGAGTTGACCATCGATCCCGCAGGGCGAAGGAACTCGTAAGTCATCCCAGTTCCGCCGCCGGTCTGATGTATGATAGCGACGTTTTGGGCATGTTCCATGATTCCTTCGATCGAATCCGGCACATTAAGCACGAAGCAGGCGGCGAGTTGTCCCTTCGGCTTTCCGGCGTTGACGAGACAAGGCGTATTTGGAACAAATTCCCGCGCGAACATCACGGCTGTCATATCTCTGTAAAATTCTAAGCGCTTCTGTGGATCCTTTTCGGCGGTCGAAACGTGGCCGACAACTCGACGGACGATGTCGTTCCAGGTCTCAAGAGGCTCGCCATTTTCGTCCTTTGTTGAGTAACGCTTCGCTACGACCTTTTGAGCGTTCAGACCGAGGGGAGCGTATTCACGCTCGATCACCGCTGCGGCGCCTCCGTTCTTGGGGGCAAGTCCGGCCTCTACCGTTTTTTGGAACACAGCACTCATCTTTGGTTCTCCTTCCGCAAAATGCGGAATCGTCGTATCGATTAACTATAGTGTAACACGTGAAACGCTTGTTTCTAAGCGAGATATCCGCGTGGAATCGATCAGCAGCATTCAGAATTCAGGTGGTGAATCGCACCTTGCATCGTATGACAACCTTATACCCACACTAACAGGTAAGTCAAGAGCATTTTGCACAACATATTGGGATAAGGCGAATAACAGCAACAATAGAGTGGATAAGTTCAGGTTTTTCTTTAGCTTATAGGGCTAGTGTTTTAGGGTTGACTTTGCCTGCGCAATTTTAGAACACTGATGTAGATGGACAAAATGGTGCAAGGTATTGCCGCCGACGGATCGGTCCGGGTTTTTGGGGCAATTACGACCGATGCGGTCGCTGAAGCGGTAAGGCGACATAAGACATCGCCTACCGTTGCCGCCGCTCTCGGAAGGACGATGACCGGTACCCTTATGATGGGCGCTACATTGAAGGAGCTAGACAGGCTTACGGTAAAGCTCGAAGCGAATGGACCGGTCGGCGGCATTACCGCCGAGGCTGATGCCGGCGGGAGAGTTCGAGGATATGTAAAGAACCCTGTAGCGGAGCTTCCTCCC
>JAJNPX010000218.1 GCA_021155145.1 Acidisarcina sp.
ACAATTGCCATAGCCCTCGGCGAAGCCGGAGCGGACGTTGCCTGTCATTCGCGTACGGAAGACGGGGCGGCTGAAGCGATCGAAGCGGTGAAAACCCTCGGACAAAAAGCCGTGAGCGTCGTCGGCGATATGGCCGATAAGGATGCTCCGAAGCGAGTCGCCGCGGCCGCCTTAGCTGAACTGGGGAAAATTGATATTCTCATCAACAACGCCGGCCTGATCCGCCGCTCGCCAGCGGTCGATCATTCCGAAGAAGATTGGTCCACGGTAATCGAAGTGAACTTGTCGAGCGTGTTTCGCCTCTCGCAAGAGATCGGGCGGCACATGGTCGAACGGCGGGGCGGTAAGATCGTGAACATCGCGTCGCTGCTGTCTTTTCAAGGCGGAATTACAGTGCCTGCTTACACGGCGTCTAAGTCCGGCGTTGCGGGGCTAACCAGGGCTCTCGCGAACGAGTGGGCTAAGCATGGCGTGAACGTCAATGCGATCGCTCCCGGTTATATTGAGACCGATAATACCTCGGCTCTCCGCGCGGATGAGACGAGGAATCGCCAGATAATGGAACGTATTCCCGCCGGACGCTGGGGCGACGCGGACGATCTTTCGGGAGCAGTGGTTTTCTTGGCCTCCGCCGCGAGCGATTACGTGCAAGGCCACGTGATGGTCGTCGACGGGGGGTGGATGGCTCGGTAGATATTATGCACAAGCCCGCGAGTGAGCAACGGCGGTAACGGAACGCAAATGCCATTTTGAGTATCGCTCTCCCTTAGGTCTGGGCTTGTGCATTTTGGTGACTAATAGTTGAATGCTCAAAATCAAATCAAAAGATGAATGTAAGTGGGACATAGTCTCCCTCGGCGAGGTGATGCTGCGGCTCGATCCGGGCGATAAGCGGATCCATACGACCCGCACATTCGAGGTGTGGGAAGGCGGCGGCGAATATAATGTGGCCCGCGGATTGAAGAGGTGCTTCGGCCTCGATGCCGCGGTCGTGACCGCCCTCGCCGATAACCCGATCGGGAAACTCGTCCAGGATCTGATCTATCAAGGCGGTGTGGACCAGTCCCACGTAAAGTGGGTGAAGTACGACGGCGTCGGACGGACCGTGCGCAACGGGATGAACTTTACCGAACGCGGATTCGGCGTCCGGGCGGCCCTCGGATGCTCGGACCGCGGCCATACAGCGGTATCACAACTCAAGAAGGGCGACATAGATTGGGAGAAGATCTTCGGCGAAGAAGGTGCCCGATGGTTTCATACCGGCGGCATCTTTTGTGCATTGTCAGAATCGACGCCTGAGGTGGCGAAGGAAGCGATGGAGGTCGCGAAAAAGTATGGAACGATCATCTCGTACGACCTCAACTATCGCGATTCGCTTTGGAAGGCCATCGGCGGACAAGAAAAGGCGCAGGAGGTAAATCGTGATCTTGCGCAATACGTCGATGTCATGATCGGCAACGAAGAAGATTTTACGGCGTGTCTCGGCTATGAGGTCGAGGGGCAGGACGAACATCATTCGAAACTCGACATTGCTAATTTTGAAAAGATGATCCGTCGGGCTGTGGCGGACTATCCGAACTTTGCGGTAGCCGCAACGACGCTGCGGAATGCCAAGACCGCGTCGGTCAACGATTGGGGAGCGGTATGCTTCACGGGCGGGCAATTATATCAGGCGACGATGAGGCCCGACCTTGATATCTTCGACCGTGTGGGCGGCGGCGATTCGTTCGCTTCCGGTTTGATCTATGGATTTCTGACGGGCGAGTCGCCGGAGTGGGCGGTTAACTGTGGTGCTGCCCACGGCGCACTTGCGATGACCACGCCCGGAGACACGACGACCGTCGGCCTGGCCGATGTTCTTCGCGTCATGAAAGGAGGCGGTGCCCGCGTAGCACGGTAATATGAGCAAAGCAGAGATCCTAAAACAGATCGAAGACCTCGGCCTCGTCCCTGTCGTCCGAGCTTCGTCGGCTGACGAAGCCATGCAGGTGATCGAGGCGATCAGGGCCGGCGGCGTAAATGTTCTCGAGATAACAATGACGGTACCGGGTGCCGTTCGTGTCATCGAGAAGGTTGCCGACAAGTATGGAAGCGATGTGCTTGTCGGTGCCGGGACGGTTTTGGATCCTGAGACCGCCCGGGCGTGTCTTTTGGCCGGAGCACAATTCATCGTAAGCCCGGCGCTGAACCTCGATACTATCGCTATGTGCCACAGGTATAGTGCCCCGATCATGCCGGGGGTTCTCACACCGACCGAGGTCATTACGGCATGGAGTGCGGGCGCAGACATCGTCAAAGTCTTTCCCTGCGGCTCTGTGGGTGGGGCGAGCTATATAAAGAATCTCAAAGGACCGTTCCCGCAGGTCAAGATGATCCCGACCGGAGGCGTGTCACTGGCGACCGCCGCCGACTTTATCAAAGCCGGTGCAGCCGCACTCGGCGTCGGGACCGACCTGGTAGACGTGAAAGCGATCAGGGAAGGCAAAGCGGGCGTGGTCACCGAACGGGCCAAACAGTTCGTTCAGATCGTGCAGGAAGCCAGACGATCGTAATTTGGTTCAATTGAAAAAGCCGCCCCGGATGAGCGGCTTTTATCATCCATTCGCTGAGTCGTTAAAGCTAATCAAATTTGACCAGGCCCGTCTCGACGGCATAGATCATCAAATTCAATCGATCGTCAACACCAAGCTTTCCGTAGATGGAGCTGAGGTGGTGTCGGACGGTAGCCTGGCTGATCGACAGATGTTCGGCGATCACCTTGCTCTTAAATCCCTTTCCGATCATCGCAATTACCTCCATCTCACGAGGAGTTAG
>JAJNPX010000254.1 GCA_021155145.1 Acidisarcina sp.
TCCTCATTCGAAAGATGGCCGTTTCTGGAGAAGATCCGCTGCTTCAGTTCCCAGGTGTAGACCGAGCAGGCCCTGAGCATATCGCGGCTGTGGTTGGATTCGATCACGATCGCATCGCAGCCGTTTAATTTTTGACGGATAAGCGGCGTGATGTGCCCGAAATCCATCAGTGTCGCGACCCTCACACCATCACGGCGAGCAACGAAACCAAAATTGTCGGCGGCGTCGTGCGGTACGGAGAACGGTTCGAAGTCGATATCACCGATACGAAAATCTCGGCTTGATTCGATCTCTATACATCTACCGTTCAATGCCGTGCGGCGTCTGGCAGATTCGCTGTCCCCGTTCTGGATGCCCCGGCGGGTCGAGTAGAACGCATCCTCAGTCTCTTTTGAGATGTACACCGGGCAAGTAAGCGAACCGATAAGTACGCGGAGCCCTCCGGCGTGGTCGCTGTGCTCGTGTGTGATCAGGACCGCGTCGACGTCCGCCGGGTCGATGCCTACCGCTGCGACCCGTTTCAGTATCTCGCGAGCGCTTAGGCCGGCATCGACAAGGACGTTCGTTCTTTCGCTTGAGATCAGGACAGCATTTCCAGTAGATCCGCTGCCGAGAACCGTAAATTTGATCATCTATTTCTGATACCGGTTTCGCAGTCCGCTTGCCACAGCCTTTGTGATCAAGCTATTAGGAATAACAGAGGCGGTCGTGGCGACAAGCCAATTGGTCCAGCCCGACACGACCTTTGACCTGCCGCTACGAACGGCCTTTAGCGCTGTATCGACGACCTGAGCCGGCGTCTCCTGTCCCTTTGCCGTAAATGCCCTTTCGATCTTCGCCGCCTCGAAGAATCCTGTTTTCGTTGAACCGGGGCAAAGTGCGAGCACCTTTATCCCGAACGGTCGATTCTCTTCGGCGATCGCCTCGGAAAACGATGTCACGAAAGCTTTCGTAGCCGCGTAGGTCGCCATGAACGGCACAGGTTGAAATCCTGCGGACGAAGAGACATTTATTATCTGGCCCGATCCACGGGCGCGCATACCGGCAAGATACCGGTGAGTAAGCGAAACGAGAGCGAGCACGTTCAGCCGTATCATCTCGATCTCCCTTTCAAGGTCGAGCCTGCTGAAATCGCCCATAGATCCGATACCCGCATTATTTATAAGCCAATCGACGGTGATCCCGCGTTGCTCAGTCTCGGCGAACAGACGCTCATCCGCACCCACTTCGGCAAGATCGGCAGCAAAATACTCGGCGGAGATGGAGTGTGACGCAACAAGCTCTTCACACAGGCGGCGAAGTTTGTCCCCGGAACGGGCAACGAGGAAGAGGTCGTGCTTTTCCGCCGCCAACCTTCGAGCAAAGGCCTCTCCAATGCCGCCTGAGGCTCCCGTTATCAGGGTCAAGCTCATATCTCGTCGACGTCCTCGACCTGCGGAGCGAATGAAAAATAGATCGACGCGGCCGCCGCTGCCAGGATCGTGATCGTTCCCGATAGCCGGATGAGGCCGGCCACCGTCTTTGTGTGACCAAGCATATCGAACGCCGAAAGCATATAGTTCCAATCGTGAAAACTGCCCTCGCTGCCGGTTAAGCCGCTAGTCAGTACAAGCTGCATGACGACCGCATCGGCCGCATAAACATAGACATTCAGCAGGCTCTGTCCGACCCAGAACAGGACGATCGCGGCAGAATAATACTTGCCGTGCAAATAAAAGTAGCCGACAAATACGGCGGGAAATATCACCTGCAAAAGCGAACCTCCCGCGATCCCCATGAACTCCCCGAGGAGGCGAAAGAGAAGGTGGCCCGTTTCGTGGATCGGCAGATCGACGAGATCTAGAAAACTCCCCTGCATCGGGTCATAAGCGACCCATAAGAAATATGCGGTCAACAGAACTGCGAAGACCAGTTTGAAATAGTTTGTGGTGGTCATCGGTTCAAGGCATCAAACTCTTCTTTCGAGATGGCGTAGAAGGAGCAATCCTCACCGTAATGCTCCTCGACCTTTTCAAATCTCATCCCGAGTTTCTTCATTATGTTCTGCGAGGCGACATTCTCTACGACTGCGACAGCAACCATGCGTTCGAGGCCCGCAACGTCGAAGCCGTACTTCAGCCAGCCACGGGCGGCCTCGGTGCCGATGCCTCGTCCCCAAAAGCTCTTGATGATGCTATAACCGACCTCGATATCGCCCGTGTCTTCGAGCGGTTGAATCCCGGCCGTACCGATGATCTCGCCACTCGCCTTCCATATCATCGGGCACATACCGAACCCGAACTTTTCGTAGCAGTCCATATAGAACCGCATCCGCGTCGATAGAGCTTCCGCATTCTGGCGCTCCGGCCCGCCAAGGTATCGGTTAACTTCCGGATCGGACCGCTGCTCGATAAGCAGGGGAAGATCGCCGTCAACAAATCGCCTGAAGATCAATCGTTCTGTTTCGATCATTATTTGAAACCCGGCCCGCGGGCCATCCGTCTAATTATCAAACAATCGGCGGAGGTGGACAAACCGATGAGTAGATATTGCGAAGACCGGCGGGAGTTTTTGAAGCGGGCCCTTATCACCGCCTCGGCGATGCCGCTGCTTCTGAACTGCGGCGGAGACGCGGTCGCCCAGAAAACGGACGGGACGATCCTGGATTCAATAAAGCAGAATGCGATACAGGATGCGAACGGCGCGTGGAACGGGGCCATAAGTGCACCCTCGAATGTGACCTCACGCATATTACTCTCAAGCGAAAGCGATAAAGGAGACCCGATCGAGATATCCGGCACGGTGTATCGGCCCGATGGGAAAACGCCCGCTCCGAACACGCTTATCTATCTCTACCACACCGATTTTGAGGGATACTACGGCCGAGGGAACGGTGCGCATCGGCACGGCAAGTACCGCGGCTGGATGCTGACCGGCCCCGACGGAAAGTACGCATTCCGCACGATCAAGCCGGCACCGTACCCCGAGAATCGGTTCGCGGCACATATTCACATGACCCTGACGACGTCCACGATGAAGGAGGATTGGGTCGATTCGATCCTGTTCGAGGGCGATCGGCTGATCTCGGCCCGCGAGCGCTCGGAAGCCGGCAGGAAAGGCGGGTTCAACCCGGTCCTGAGTTTCGAGAAGCGAAGCGACGGCCTCTTGTACGCCGTTCGCGATCTCAAGCTGATGGCCTGAAGCTACGGTGAGAGGCGTGAGGTCGCCCATACGGACCCGGTTTTGGCGTAACAGATGCGGTCATGGAGTCTGCTCGGCCGCCCTTGCCAGAACTCGAACTCGGACGGCGTGACCCGAAAACCACCCCAGAATTCCGGGCGTGGAACCGCACCTTCGCCATATTTCGCACTTAGTTCCTCGAACCGTTTCTCCAACACTTCCCTCGACGCGACGACCGAGCTCTGTTCGGATGCCCAGGCACCGATCTGACTCGCATATGGACGTTGAGCAAAGTACGCGTCTGATTCCTCGTCAGAAGTTTTTGCGGCGGTACCACGGATAAAGACCTGCCTCTCGAGCTCTCCCCAGAAAAAGTGCAGATAACACCTGGGATTTTGGATAAGCTCGCCGGCCTTGCGGCTTCTGTAATTCGTAAAGAACGTGAATCCTCCCTCGTCGAAGCCTTTTAGCAAGACTACTCGCCCGGAGGGTGATCCATCCACGGTCGACGTCCCCAGGTGCATCGCGTTGGGTTCGACGATCCCGGCCGACGATGCTTCTTCGAACCACTTAGTGAATTGCTCGAAGGGATCGAGAGCGACGGTCGCCTTGGATAGCTGGTGGCGCGTATATTCTTGCCGCAGGGATGTGATGTCGTCGATCATAGGTCAGATCAGGTGTACAAAGAGTCCGTCTTTAAGTTTCGGTTCGAACCAGGTGGACTTGGGCGGCATTATCTCGCCCATATCCGACACGTCGAAGAGATCGTCCATCGAGGTCGGGAACATCGAGAATGCGACGCGATACTCACCGGAATCGACGAGCCGCTCGAGTTCGTCGGTGCCGCGAATGCCGCCGACAAAGGCGATCCGGTCGTTGGTCCGCGGATCGTCAATACCCAGGATCGGCGTAAGGATATTTTGCTGCAGGATGCTCACGTCGAGCCGCTCGATCGGGTCGGCCTCATCAAGCTTTTCGACACGGTATGCGAGAGTGTACCAGTTACCGTTGAGGTACATCGCAAGACTGTGGGGTTCGCGAGGGACCTTTACATCCGATCTCTCGACGTCAAATGCCGCACTTAAACGGTCGAGGAATTCATTTTCCGCAAGTCCGTTGAGGTCCCGTACGACGCGATTATATGGGAGTATCTTCAGGTCCTCCGCCGGAAAGATCCCGGCCATCACAAAGTTGTAAGGCTCGTCGCCGGTGTGATCCGGATCTTTCTCCCGCAGCGTCCTGCGAGCAAGCGAGGCACTCTCGGCCCGGTGATGACCATCGGCCACGTACAACGCCGGCAGTTCGGCAAATGCAGCGGCAAGCCCGGCAACATCGCTGATCTTCCAAACCGTCTGCGTGACGCCGCCCTCGTCGCACGGGCATTCGAGCAAGGGCTCGCGCGATGTTTCGGCGGCGATCAGCTCACGGGTCTTGTCGGTGCCGCGGAAAGCCAGAAATATAAGCCCCGTCTGGGCACGCAGGCCGATCATATGATCGGTCCGGTCCTTTACCTTATCGGGCCGGGTCTTTTCGTGCTTTTTGATCAGGCCGGAGTCGTACTCGTCGATGGAGCAGGTGGCGACTATTCCGGTCTGCACGTGCGGACCGATGCTCAAGCGGTAGGCGTACATCGATGGTTCTTCGTCCTGCACCAGCCAGCCTTCTCTGATGAAGGCCTCAAGATTCTCCAGCGACCGGGCGAGTATCTCACCGTCTGACGGTTGTGACCCCTTCGGAAATTCCGCCTCGGGCCGCGTGACACGCAGAAAGCTGTGAGGATTGTCTGCTATGTACTCGCGGACCTCGGAATCGTACGGAACATCATATGGCACGCAGGCGATCTTTTCGGCGACCTCCGGCCGCGGCTTGAGCGCGCGAAATGGTTTTATAACTGACACTAAATACTCTCCCTAGGGTACCTGCGGCGTGGCCGGGGTGTCCGGCGACGGGAACTGGTTCCGCCTTATCACATCATCGATCGCCGCATCATTCTGCTGCTGGATATCCTCCATCAACCGATCGGCGTATCCTTTTTTATCGATCTTCCATTGGCTATCTTCCATCACGAAGGGCCACGTTTCCCACTGCCCGAACGAATTCTTTACCTCGACGGTCGCCCTTTCACCCTCGATCTTTTCGTTGCGGAATTCAAAGACCTTTTGCGATTCTGGAAAGAGCGTTTCGCGTTTGACGATCTCATCGAGCACCACACCTTGCGACTTTGCCTCTTGTTCGAGCATCTTGATGGTGTCTGACGAGAGCAGCAGCTTCATCGTCGTGGTGTCTTTCTGCTTGACGGCCTTTGTGTAGGTCTTCATTGTCTCTACCGGCGAGGCAGGCCCATCGGTGCCGCCGCACGAGGCTGCAAGAACGAGGGAAAGGAATATGGCGATGCTAACTGTCGGACGCATTTCGTTTATCAGAGACAAGTTCCGTATAATGTGCAAAAGCGAGATTATAACCCATACAAAGATCGATAAGCTAAGACGATATGGAAAGGCGAAAACTTTCAGAAGAAGAGGTCGAGATGGCCCTCGAACGATTGGACAGCTGGAAGTTTGACGACGACAAGATCGAGAAGAAGTTCAAGTTCGCCAACTTCGCCGAGGCTCTCGCTTTCGTCAACAAGGTCGGCGAGGTCGCCGAAGCCGCCGACCACCATCCCGACATCAAGTTCGGCTGGGGCTTTGCAAAGGTCGAAACGACCACCCACGACCGCGATGGCGTAACCGACCATGACATTGACCTTGCACACAAGATAGACTCCATCGTTTAGCTCCC
>JAJNPX010000255.1 GCA_021155145.1 Acidisarcina sp.
AAACTTAAGAGGTGTGGTCGTGAACGATCTTCCAGCCGTCTTTGAACTTGCGAAAGATGAGGGTAAATTTGCCGCCCGGAGCATCGTTCGCCCGTTTGAGCGACCAACTGCCAAGGACGACGGCGGCGTCTTTTGAGAGCACGGTTATCTCCAGATCGGAAAACGTCAGCGTGCCCATCCGCTCCTTCGTCGGATAGCTCTTCTTGTAATTGTCGAGTGTCTGCTGCCAGCCGCGAGTGACCTTCGAACCGACAAAGACTAGCTTGTCCGACTTCCAATAACCCTGCATAAATGCATCCACGTCGCCGCGGTTCCAGTCGACGGCCTGTTGGGTCATGACCGCACGAATATCGTCGGCGATGCTGGTTTTTTGGGTCTCGGACTGAGAGAAAGTCGTAACGGCTGCGGCGAAAATGACGAGGATGGCTCATTTCATAGAAGAAGTTTCACGCAAAGACGCGAAGGACGCAAAGTGGTGACTAGGCCGGAACAAGTTTCGGGCTGCTTGGCCTGAAATATGTGCTCGTCCAAAGGATCGAATATGCTGATGTGTGCGTCAGCCGGGCTAATTTGCCGATTCGGACGATGTCGCTGCCGCGGCTTTTTGCCTATCGGTAAGCTCGATTCCCATCTTTTCAAGTGTCGCCTGATTGAGCGTTTTGGTTACCTTCAGCCCGTTCGCTTCCTGAAATTTCCCAAGCCCGTCGCGCGTCGCCGTGTCGAGCTTTCCGTGCGCGTCGCCGCTGTACATATTACCTGACTTGAGTTTGTTTTGAGCCGCGATTATCTGATCTTTTGTCGCTCGGAAGATCGTCCGTTTCGGCTTGGTCTCATTCGCCGAGGACGAAGTTTCCTTCGTCGATGCTTTCGCCGGTTCGCTTTCCGCATACGAACTTTCCGAAACCGGGATCAGCTTCTGGCTCTCTGTAAGCTCGATGCCCATCTTCTCAAGGGTCGCGCGGTTGAGAGTGCCGGTCTTTTTCAGGCCGTTCCCGCCTTGCCACTCCTTGATAGAGGCCCGCGTCGCCTTATCCAGTTTTCCGGTCGATTCGCCCGAGTAGAGGTTTGCGGTTCGTAATTTCGTTTGAACCTGCGTTATCTGGTCCTTTGTGGGCCGAAAGATCGGGGGCCTCGATTTCGTGCCGGCTGAAGTTGCGGTAGCCGGCACCGTTTCTTTGGTCTGTGCCGCGACGCCAAGTGTGAGGATCGTCAAAGCGACGAAAACGTAAACAAATCTCTTCATTCTTGTCTCCTGTTTGTGACGGATCTATCGATCGCAGCCCGTAGCAGCGACAGACTTTGAACGAACTTCAGGGAGTTGTAGCGGCATGGGCGTGTTTTGATTCAAAGAAGTATCCGACGATTCGGAAAATGTGTCAATACCCCGCCGATAAGGCTTGCTGAATGAATGTTCATTCAGTTATAATCGACGAATTCAAATTTCACATTTCGAGGCGTTCTGGAAAAATGACAAACACAGCAAAGGCGGCCCTGGATAGCGAGACTCCCACTATGCAAGACAGTAAATTCACCGTAAAGAAAGCGGCGGTACTCGGCGCCGGGACAATGGGTGCGGGCATAGCCGCGCATCTTGCCAATGCCGGTATTCCGACGCTGCTTTTGGACATTGCACCCAATGAGTTGACGCCGGAAGAGGAGAAGAAAGGCCTAACGCTCGAATCCCCTCAGGTCCGCAACCGCATCGTCAATTCCTTGTTCGAAGCGGCAAAGAAATTGCGACCCGCTCCGTTCATGCTTGCCGAGAATGCGCGGCTAATTAAGACAGGGAATTTCACCGACGACATCGTAAAACTGAAGGAATGTGATCTCGTGATCGAGGCTGTCGTAGAGAACCTCGACATCAAGCATAAACTCTTTACCGAGGTTGAAAAGAACCGTAAGGCCGGTGCCGTGATCGCGTCAAATACGAGCGGTATCCCGATCGATTCGATCGCCGAGCCTTTCTCAGACGATTTCAAGCAGCATTTCCTCGGGATACATTTTTTCAATCCTCCGAGGTATATGAAGCTCGTCGAGGTGATCCCGGGGGCGCAGACGAGCGGCGAGATCGCGTGTAAGGTAAGCGGTTTTCTCGATCAGCGGCTCGGCAAGGGAGTGGTGCCGGCAAAGGACCGGCCAAATTTTATCGCCAACCGTGTCGGTACATTTGGAATGATGGCGACGGTGCACGAGATGATCGCGATGGGCTTTACGCCGACCGAGGTCGATCAGATGACCGGAAAGGCTATCGGCCATGCATCATCGGCGACATTCCGCACATCGGACCTTGTCGGTCTCGATGTGCTCGCACATGTCAACAAGAACCTCTATCCCGCGGTTCCCGATGACGAAGACCGCGATGTTTTCAAGCTCCCGCCGGTGATCGAGACGATGCTCGAAAAGAAACTGCTCGGCGACAAGACCAAGGGCGGATTCTTTAAGAAATCGACCGATGCCGATGGCAAACGCATCATTCTGGAACTCGACCTGAACACCTTTGAATACAAACCGCAGGAAAAGAAAAAATTTCCTTCGCTCGACGCGGCGAAAGGCGTCGAGGACAAGGCGGCCCGCATCATGCAGCTCGTCTGGGGCGACGACCGCGTGGCCGAATTCTTGTGGAAAACGATGTCGCGGACCTTTGCGTATGCCGCCAATCGGATCCCGGAGATCGCCGACACGATCGTGGATATCGATAATGCGATCAAATGGGGATTCGGATGGGAGATCGGTGTGTTCGAGACCTGGGATGCGGTCGGGCTAAAGGAATCGGTCGAACGAATGCGCGCAGAGGGGAGGACGATCCCCGCCAATGTCGAACGTATGCTCGCCGCGGGTGCCGAAAGTTTTTACAAGAATGAGAATGGCGACCGATCCTTTTACGACCTTTTGAATGGCCAGTACAGGCCGATGCCCACTCGGCCCGGCGTGACGATCCTTAAGGACATAAAGGACCGAACGGGTGTGATCAAGTCGAACCCCGGGGCTTCGCTGATCGATATCGGCGATGGGGTCGCGTGCCTGGAGTTTCACTCAAAGATGAACTCCATCGGCAGCGACACGGTCGCGATGCTCAACGCTGCGATCGATGAAGCGGAAAGGAATTTCGCCGGCCTCGTCGTAGGAAACCAGGGCGGCAATTTTTCGGCCGGGGCCAACATCATGATGCTCTTGCTCGCCGCGCAGGAAGAAGAGTGGGACGACATCAATATGATCGTTCATGCCCTGCAGCAGGCGATCATGCGGCTGAGATACTCCGCCGTACCCGTTGTCACGGCGCCGTACGGCCTGACGCTTGGCGGCGGCTGCGAGATCGCGATCCACGGTAACCGCGTTCGGGCGGCGGCCGAGACGTATATCGGCCTGGTCGAGGTCGGCGTCGGCGTGATACCGGCCGGCGGAGGTACAAAGGAAATGACGATGCGTGCGATGGATGCTGCCGGTAAGGCCCCCGATGCCGATCCGCTCACGTTCCTCAAAAAGACGTTCGAGATGATCGGAATGGGCAAGGTCGCAACCTCTGCTCAGGAAGCGAGGTCGTGGGGCTTCTTCCGTGATGTCGATTCGATCTCGATGAATGGCGACCGCCTTATCGCCGATGCCAAACAGGAGGTTCTGAACCTGGCGGCTTCCGGATTTACTGCGCCTGTCCCGCGTGAGGATGTTCCTGTAATGGGCGAGGCAGGCGAGGCGGCGATGAAACTCGCGCTTCATATGATGAAACGCGGCGGATTCATTTCGGAGCATGACGAATTGATCGGTACGAAGCTGGCTCATGTAATGAGCGGCGGATCGATGAACCATGCGGCCTTTGTAAGCGAGCAGTATCTTCTC
>JAJNPX010000272.1 GCA_021155145.1 Acidisarcina sp.
CTTGGGAGCAGGTTCCAATACGCAAGCCATCTATGCACTATTTGCGGATGATGGTTTCGGGATCCGCGATTACACGTTCATTCAGCAGATCATCGATGACGCAACTGAGTTTGGGCTTTCAGGTAACCCTGGCCTGTATCCGAACATGTTCTTCCATCCGCAATACGCGGCGTTTTCGGCATTCGGAACATTTGCTAATTCCGATTATCACGGCGGAACCTTTACCCTCCGGCAGCGGCTCGCCAACATTTTGAGTTACGATATCAACTACACGTTCTCAAAGTCGATGGACGATGTGTCGGGACTGCAGACAGACGGTTCCTACGGTGGCCAGTTCTTGCTGAACCCTCTTCGACAGAAAGATAGCTATTCCGTTTCGGATTTTGATACGAAGCACGCTATAAACGCAAACTTCCTATTCGATCTTCCCGTCGGAAAGGGGCGGAAGTTCTTTAGTGGAATGAACTCCGCTTTAGACGCCTTCGTTGGTGGGTGGTCGATACGCGGCATCTACAGGTGGAACACGGGCCAACCGCTCTCCACACCGTTTGATGGGCAAATATGGGCTACGAATTGGAACGTCCAGTCTAACGGCGTCCGTATTCAGAACTTAAATCCAACGGCGGTTCGTGAAACACAGAACTATTTTGCCGATCCGCAGGCTGCGTTGAATTCTTTCCGTAACGCTCGTCCTGGTGAAACCGGTGAAAGAAACACGCTTCGCCTTCCGGGCTATCAGGTTTTGGACGTTGGAATTTCGAAGAAGTGGCAAATGCCATGGAGTGAGAACCACAATTTCCAATTCCGCTTTGAGGTGTTTAACGTGACGAATGTTCAATATTTCGCCGCGACAAATTTCACTCGAACTACCTATGGACTTCCCGAGGACGCGGAAACTGCCGCCGTCGCTCGTGACAGTAGAGGAGTGCCGGTATTCGGAAAGATCTTTACCAACACTCAGGGAAATCCTCGGCGCGTTCAATTTGGGTTCCGCTACTCGTTCTGAGGTGGGGCTGATCAAGGATCGGGGCCAGAGATTAGTCTCGGGCCCCTTTTTCTATGTCTTGGGCAGGTTTTCTTTCACGTACTGTTCCAGCTTTTTCTTGTCGGGGGCGTCTTTTACCTTTTCGAGATATGCCTTGTATTCGAGGGCGGCGCGGTCCTTAAGCCCTGCGCCGTTATAAAGAGCCGCGAGGCGGAGGTGGATCTCAGCCTTTTCTACCGGGGCTAATTCGATCGCCTTGTTGAGGTAACCCACGGCGAGCGAACCTTTCTTGTTCTGAAGATAGGCCTCGCCCAGCAAGTGGTTTGCATCCGCAGAGTCAGGGTCCGCTTCGACCGCCTTAGAAAGTACTGCGATAGCGGCGTCAAATTTCTTTTCGCTCAGTTCGAGTTTTCCGAGATTCAAGTTTGCAAGAAAATAATCGGGCTTAAGCGAAAGGGCTCTTTGATAGGCGGTACGAGCCTCATCGTTCTTCTTTGCGGCGTAGTGAATGGTTGCCAGGTACATCCAGGCATTGTGGTCCTTTTCATCCTTTTTCACGATCTCCGTGAAAAGGGCCATCGCGTTGTCATTGTCGCCGGAGCGCAGGGCCGAGAGTGCATCCTCGAAGGCCTTTTCCGCGGCCTCGTTCCGCTCGTGCCGATCTCTGGCCGAGACGACGGAGGGTGCTGCCTGTTTTGGCGTGCCGCCTCGTAGAGCCGCGTAGTCAAACTCTACGTCCTGCCGAAATCGCCCGCTGATCCCGCCCGCGATTATGGCACGGCCAACCTCCATACCGTCGACCTCGAAGGTAAGGGAATGTCCGTCGATCGGACGACGAAGAAAATACCAGTATCCTCTGTCGTTTGCCTGATATTTGTCGATCTGAGCCCCGCCATTCCTAAGGTAAACAAAGACGGTCGGACGTTTTTGATCACGCGGCACACCGCGAATGATGACCTGGCCGTAGATCACACTGGCGCCGATCGGAATAGGGAGGCCGGTTATCTCGCTGACCTCATCGACCTGACCGAATGATAAGTTCACCGCAAAGATAAAAGACAAAAAAAGCGTACAACATTGTACTCGCCACATATTTCCTCCAAAGGATCGCACTGACCTAAACAGCAAGGAAGAGGGTTTTGGAAGATTCTTGTCGCATTTCACGACGATGTCAAGGAATTGCGGGTAAAGTGATCAGCAAATGCCGGGACATTCAACTATCTGGCAGCGAAGGCGTCGTTGCCCGTTATGTCCGCCAGATGGCGTGTGTCATTTAGGGCGAGGACGCGGACGTTATTTCGTCCGCGGATCTCAAAGCGGTTGATACCGCAGTTGGACGTAATGAGCCATGGCGTCTGCTTTGTGTCGCGTCGGATCGCGCCCATGAGTTGGAGCGTCATAAAGCATATGGCCCCGGTATGGGAAAAGACGGCTATGCGGTCGCCCTGATGCTTTCGCAGTATTTCCCAGAGTTCGTTCATCGACCTGCGGACCAACTGTCGATAGCTCTCACCCCGCGAGATCACGTGGTGGAAGTTGCGATTCACAAGTGCGTAGTAGTCCTTTGGGTGGTTCTGCTTGGATTCGTCGAATGTAAGTCCTTCAAGCACGCCGACGTTCCGCTCGCGAAAAGCGCTCTTGGTCAGCACGGGGATGCCCGTAAGCCGCGAAAGTGGCTCGGCGGTCTGAACCGCCCTGAACAGATCACTCGAGTAGATCGCCGATATATTCTCCTTTACCAACGCCTCCGCTGTAACCTCGGCCTGCCGGGTCCCAAGGTCCGACAGAGGGGTCGGGCCGTGGCCGCCAAATCTTCCTTCGGCGTTGCCGGCAGATTGGCCGTGTCGAATCAGGAATAAACGGGTAACAGGCATCCAGTAAGTAAAAAGTAAAAAGGTAAAGGGCAAACAAATCAAGTTCACCTTGTTACTTTTGTCTTTTTACCTTTAGGCGGCGAAGGCCTCGGCCTTCAACTTCTCGGTCTGGTAATGCGTTCGAAGGGCCTCGACAAAATCATCCAGGGCGCCTTCCATAACAAGATCCAATTGGTGGACGGTCATCCCGATGCGATGATCGGTGACACGGTTCTCCTTGAAATTATACGTGCGGATCTTTTCCGAGCGGTCGCCGCTGCCGACCATCGATTTTCGCTCTGCGGAGAGAGCGTCGTGCTGTTTTTGCTCCTCGATCTCCTGGAGGCGAGCACGAAGGACGCGCATCGCCTTTTCCCGATTCTTTATCTGGGACTTTTCGTCCTGCATCGAAACGACAAGGCCGGTGGGCATATGGGTTATGCGTACCGCTGAATAAGTTGTATTGACCGATTGGCCGCCCGGCCCGGACGAACAAAAGGTGTCGATGCGAAGATCGTTCTGATTTATCTGGATATCGACTTCCTCGGCTTCAGGAAGCACCGCGACGGTGATCGCGGATGTGTGGATGCGGCCCTGGGTCTCGGTCTGGGGCACACGCTGCACTCGATGAACGCCCGATTCGTAGCGCATCTTCGAATATACATTGTCCCCCTCGATCATCGCGATGGCTTCCTTGATGCCGCCGACGCCTGTATCGGCGGTCTCCATGATCTCCATCTTCCAACCCTGGCGTTCCGCGTAGCGGGCGTACATCCGCAGCATTTCCGCAGCGAAGAGCGTAGCCTCGTCGCCGCCGGTGCCTGCGCGGATCTCAAGGATCACGTTCTTCTCGTCATTGGGGTCT
This sequence comes from Acidisarcina sp., assembly GCA_021155145.1. Classification (GTDB taxonomy): domain Bacteria; phylum Acidobacteriota; class Blastocatellia; order Pyrinomonadales; family Pyrinomonadaceae; genus OLB17. The sequence goes on from JAJNPX010000272.1 coordinate 3,704, forward strand.
TTTGGCAAAAGCAGAAACTTCAGAGCCTCTTCGGCCTCCGGAAGCTTGGCCTCGATCTCGGCGATCTCGGAGAGCGCCATCTCCTTCATATCCGGATCGTCCGCCGATTCGGCCAGTTCCCTGGCTTCAGCGAGGCCTTCATTCAGTTTCTTGACCTCACGGTATTTCTCTACTATCTCACCAAGGGATCGATGCTGTTTCATCAGCTTGGCATACGCCGACATATCGGACATGAACTCCGGCTGTGAGATCTGCTCGGTCAGGGCCTCATAGTTCTTCTCGATCTGTGCCAGTTTCTC